>JASFOV010000097.1:0-11268 GCA_050116355.1 Anaerolineae bacterium | reverse complement strand
TTCCGGCACGGCAGTCATGCCGATGATGTCGGCACCCCACGAGCGGTAAATATCGCTTTCTCCTCGAGTACTGAATCGAGGTCCCTCGATTACGATGAAGATTCCGCCCATGTGCACAGTGCCGCCGGCCTTGATCGTAGCATCCTGCAAAGCCTGTCGCAAGTGTGGACAGAAGGGATCAGCGATCCCAATGTGGGCTACGAGGCCTTGGCCAAAGAATGAGTAATCTCGGCTCTTGGTATTGTCATAGATCTGGTCAGGTATGACAATGTGGCGAGGTTCGTATTTTTCCTTCATGCTGCCACAGGCGCTGATGGAGATGATCCGTTCGACCCCCAGACTCTTGAGTGCCCAAATGTTGGCCTGGTAGGGCACCTCTGTCGGCGTCAGCCGGTGGCCCCGTCCATGCCGGGGCAAGAAAGCGATCCGCTGGCCCGCCAGGGTGCCAATGACCAGCGTGTCGGATGGATCTCCGAAGGGGGTAGAGATCCGCCGTTCTTCGACATCGGTCAGGGCTTCCATGTCGTAAACACCCGATCCGCCAATGACAGCCAGTTTCACCTCGGTCATGCGCTATCCTCCCCGGTATCTGTTGATGGTCGAGCACTAGGCGATTATATCAGAAAGGAGTGGCTGTGACAAATGTACTCACCTTATGGTATAATGGCGTTCCAGAAACGGACTCGACCCTGCTGGGTGGAGCCAAGTGGATGGTGGTTGGGTTGAGCCCATGCACGGGAGGGATGTGGGGAGATGACCGGTTTGGATCTATTTGGATCGGCTGGCGAGAGCGGCCTTAGGCCGTTGCTGGAAGCGGCGCCCAGCGCCGTGCTCATTACGGACCAAGATGGCCGGATCCTGTTCGCCAATAGTAGAACCGAGGTCATATTCGGATATGATGAGAACGAACTACTCGGGCAACCCATCGAACACCTGATGCCCAAGCGGTACCGCACCCCGCATCTAGAGCATCGCGCTCACTTCCTGGACGCACCGGCCACAAGGCCGATGGGGATGGGTCGGGAGCTTGTGGCCCAGCGCAAGGATGGTACCGAGTTCCCGGCGGAGATCGGTCTTGGCTTCGTGTCTCAGGGTGAGCGTATCCAGACGATCGCTTTCGTGGCAGATGTCTCAGTGCGCAAGCTGGCTGAAGAGGCATTGCACCAACGCACGCGGGAGCTGGAAGCGCGCAATGAGGAGTTGGACGCCTATGCCCATACAGTGGCTCACGATCTCAAGAATCCCCTGGCGCTGCTGGTCGGGTTTACCGACTATCTGAGAGAGGAACATGCAACCCTGACCACCGATCAGGTAGTGGACTACCTCCAGCGGATTTCCCGTATCGGACACAAGATGAGCAATATCGTTGAAGAGCTCCTGCTGCTGGCTGGGGTCCGCAAGATGGATGTGGAACTGCAGCCCATCGACATGGGAAGTGTGGTGGCTGGGGCGCTTGACCGCTTGTCAGATCTACTGCAGCGCCACGATGCTGAGCTGTTGCAACCTGAGATCTGGCCCAGACCGTTGGCCTATGGACCTTGGGTCGAGGAAGTGTGGGCCAACTATATTTCCAATGCCATCAAGTACGGTGGCCGTCCGCCGCGGGTGGAGCTCGGCGTTGATAGGCTCGACAATGGAATGCTGCGGTTCTGGGTCCAAGACAATGGCCCCGGCCTGTCCGCCAAGGAACAGGAACGGCTATTCATGGCCTTTACGCAGCTGGATCAGGCGCATACGGGCGGGCACGGGCTTGGTCTGTCCATCGTTCGCCGCATCGTGGAGAAGCTTGACGGCGAGGTGGCAGTGGAGAGCACCGGTGTGGCCGGTGAAGGGAGTCGGTTCAGTTTTGCGCTGGCAGCCGCAATGGACCGAGTCTCCTAAGACGAGTACTACAGAAGCAAGAGGGCGACTGCCTCAGACCGCCAGTTCGATCTCCACCGGGCAGTGATCCGATCCCGTGACATCCCCGAGGATTCGCGCGTGCTTGACCAGGTGCGCCAACTCCTTGGTCAGAAGGAAGTAGTCCAAGCGCCAGCCAACATTTCGGGCGCGCGCATTGGCCCGGTAAGTCCACCACGTGTATTCGATGGCGTCTGGATTCTGCAGGCGAAAGACATCTACAAACCCCTCCTCAATCCAGTTGCCAAAGGCTTCCCGTTCCTCTGGCAGAAAGCCCGAGGTGTTCCGATTCTGCTTCGGCCTTGCTAGGTCGATGGGCTGGTGGGCTGTGTTAAAGTCGCCGCAGACGACAAGGCGATGGCCCGCAGCCCGCAGTGCCTGACAGTGCGCCAACAGTGCTGCATAGTAATCCAGCTTGTAGGCGACCCGCTCCTGACCGCGCTGACCACTGGGAAAGTACGAGTTCACCAGCGTGAATCCTTCATGCTCGGACACCAGCACACGTCCTTCTACGTCGAAGCGGGAAACACCCAAGCCGTGACGAACAGTGGATGGCTTCTGGCGGCACAGAGTGGCAACGCCACTATAGCCTCTACGCTCAGCACTACACCAGGATGTATGATATCCCGTTGGTTGCAACATTTTTGTGCTCAATTGGTTCGGTGCGATGCGAGTTTCTTGCAGACAGAGGATGTCTGGTTGGGCACTGGATAGCCACTCCCAGAAGCCCTTACGAATGGCCGCCCGGACACCATTCACATTCCACGAAATCAATTTCATGAGGAACCCCGGTCGGCTTGAGGCTAGCCGCCACCGATGATGTGAATCACTTGTACTTGGTCGCCGTCGGCCACCAGTCTGGTACTGTATTCATCCGGTGGTACCAATTCGCCATTGATTGACACGGCCACATGGTGATGGGTGAACTTGCGAGCTGCGAGCACATCCTGAACTGTCATGCCTTGATGCCAACCGACATTCCACTTGTCATTTACCCGGATCATGTGTTGGTACCCTTGAACGTCCAATCCTGTGTCAGCAAACTAGGGCGCAGGACCCCGTGTGGCGGCCCTACGCCCCAGATAAGGCGGTTACTACCAATTACTCGTGTCCGTTGTGTTTGGCCAAAACGTCCAAGACTTCAGGGAAGTCGATCCCTAACTCCTTGACTGTCTCGACTTTCGGAATGCCGTTCTTGTTCCAGCCACGTCGTTCATACACAGCATCAACCAGGGTCTCGTATTGCTTTTCGCGGTAGCGACGCAGGGCAAGTCTTTTCTCCCGGGTACTCATCCCACTTGGATCCAGCCCCAGCAAGTCCTGGAGTTGCTGATCGTAGCGCTCGGCGCGGCTCTCATATTCGACGTCGGTGACTGGGCCGGCGGACCGATAGGGAATCGCGTCGTGCTCGCGGGTCCCAAAACCCATCTTGAGATTAAACACCCGCTGGAAATTGTAGACTACCTCCGACATGCGGACCAAATCCTCGCCGGTATGGATATCTTTGCGCCCGGTGACCGCTCTGAACAATTCGACATAATTCTGAACATGTTCGGGAACCTTGGCGGACTCCATGCCGCTGTACCGTGTGCTGTTGTCCGCTGGCTCTACGTCGTTCCAAGGCAGCTTACAGAGACCGGTCAGACCAAACCACGTGCGCCACATTGGGAAGTAGTGAAGGGCCTCAGCTTTGGCTTCTGGGGTAGGAATCTGGTTGTTCACGGCATCCATAAAGATGAGCCAGGCTTCGTCATGTTGAGGGCCTTTGTTGGCCAGTCCATATCCACCCTGCTGGGCCAGGGACTCTTTGGTTACGTACTCGCTGTATTCGAGCCCTTTGGCCTCCATCCCGATGTCCTGCAAAAAGCCTGGATCGCCGCCATACTCGTTGGCAAAGATCTCCTTCATCCGGCGGATGCCTTGGCCCACGGTCACACCAAACCCTTCACCGCGGCCCATCTGGTGCAGAGTCTCCAGCATGGCATCGGCGTTGCCGAAGTGTAGGTCCAGCCCGCCCGTGATCTCCTCATTGAGGATGCCCTCCTCGTAGCATTCCATGACAAACGCCAGAGAAGTGGCAAAGGAGATGGTATCAATGCCGTAGGTGTCGCAGTAGAAATTGGCTTCCAGAACGGCGTGGGCGTCCCAGATCCCACAGTTGGCGCCAATGCCGGCTACGGTCTCGTACTCGGGGCCGTCGACGGTCACTGTCTGGCCTTGGTACGGTCCCGTGTGCAATTCGAGGCCGCTGGCAAACTTGGCGCAGGCCAACGTGCAGCCATACCAACAACCGTCAGGCGCTGTGTACTCAAAATACTCTTGGAAATTGGGTGAGTAGATTTTTTCTGCCTCGGGATGTGCGCCGTATCGGAAGTTGTGGACGGGCAAGATATCATAGTCGTTCATGATCTTGGTCAGATGGTTGGTACCATCTTTGCGCATCTCGAACATGATAGGATCGCGATCGTGGATCTCGCGATGCATCTTGGCGCCGGTCTCCTGGATGGTCAACAGATCCTGTGGGTGATTGCTGTCACCGCTCAGGCCAACGTACTTGACGACCAGGGCCTTTATTTTTTTGTGGCGAAGCACCGTACCGATACCACCCCGTCCCGCCTGTTTGAGGCGTGCGACCTGGCGCCGGGGATCGTAAAAGCTGACGTTCAAGCAGCCCATCCGCGTGTGCTCGGACCCGACGCCGGCAGAGACGGATGTTACCCCCTGCCTCTCCTGTGGCTTTTCGGCAAACAGAGCGACCATTTCCTCGGCCAGCAGGTGGCTATTGGTCGATTCCTCGGGGGCTTCTAGAATTTGGACCACGCCCTCGTTGCCATCGACAAAGACGATAACTTCCTGCTCGGCAATGCCTTGTACCTCGATGGCGTCGAAGCCGGAAAACTTGAGAAGCGGGCCATAGTACCCACCCACGTTACTATCGATGACGGTGCCGGTCAGGGGTGAGACGGATACCGCGATGGACTTTCCTGTGCCAGGATATTGGGTGACTCCACCGATCGGGCCAGCGGCCAGCACAACTTCGTTTTCTGGGCTGTCCCACGTTGTCTCAGACGTAACGGCATTCCACAGGAGCCACAGGTCAAAGCCTCGCCCGCCGATGAACGTGTTCTTCATCTCGTCGCTGACTGGCTTGGTCGCAATGCTGTTGTCCGAAACATTGACGTACAGTGTCTGGCCTGCGTACCCCTTTTCTACGGGGGAAGGATCGTAGTGAAATTCGGCCAGTACCTTGTGGCCTGCGCGGAGAGTCTCGAGTCTTTCTTTGCTGATTGTGACGCTTCCCATCAAAGATCTCCTAACCGGGTAATACCTCGACCGTAATTGCACCTGTGGGACATTGCTTGGTGCAAAGACCGCACGAGATGCACTTGATTGGTTCGACGTAATCCGCATGATAGTACATGGTCATTGTCGGGCAGAAACCTACACAGGACAGGCAGCCCACACAGTCGCTCTTTTTCAAGCGCACCACACCTGATTTGTCCCGGTACAGCGCGCCGGTTGGACAGATGTCAATGCAGTCGCCGCACTGGGCACAGACAGCCATGCCCCATTCTGCGTTTCCCAAACTGGTGATACGAATAGCGGATTTTCCGCGATCTATCTCCTTGTACCAAGCTTGAGAGCACACGTCCTCGCACAGATGGCAGCCGATACAAAGCTCCTCGTTGGTTACAAGAACCTTCATAATTCGTCCCCTTTCCTTTCCGTTTCACAGAACTGGGTCATGTCGCTAGTCGTATGGCAGTTGGCCGAATTCCCACCTCCCATAGCAGGAAGGCGACCGAATGCCAAAAGACAATCGCTCTCGCGACCACGGCGAGAGCGACAAGACGCCAGAACATGGGGACCTGGCACCGTTGCCGTCCCGCCCAGTGCAGAGCTGGGTCCTTAGATCGCGGAATAGGATAACCCAACTCCTGGAAAAAGTCAAACCATCGGGGCCGGGGCGTTGTAGCCTTGGCCCCTGTCTACCGGCTCGCTCTATTCTTCTGCGATCGTGATCAACACCGAGGTCTTCTCTGTCGCCTCGTCGTAGTTGATCATGATGCTTGCCGAGCGGCCTTCCTTGCTATACTCGAGCATGTACATGCCCGCCATCTCATCAGCGCTGACCTCCTCCCAATCTAGGGCAGGCATTTCAGTCTGGAAGAATTCCGAGATCGTCTCTGCGTCGCTGGTCGATTCGAAGGTGGTCAACCCCATCATGCTGGATACTTGCTCGGCATCATCCGGAACCGGGATGTCTGCCGGCAAGCCGCTACCGGACTCTGCCTCGGCAGGCAGGTCAATAGAAAACGGTTCGTTCACGTCCAACAGTTCTATGGTCACCTGGATGCGCCCAGTGTCCATGGTATCGCCGGCTGCACCAAGCCCCATGTCCAGGTTGGTCCCCTCAAAGACCATCTCCATGCGGACGACATAGTTCTCTTCGACCGAGATATAGAGGGCGCCGTTCATGTCGGTCAAATCACCGATCTCCATGAGGTCCTGTCCGGTCGGGCACTCCTCTATGCTGGACTTGGTGATGGTCCAGTGTTCCACCTTCATACCGTCTATTTCGGTGTCCGCTTGTTGTTCCCAGCCACAGGTATCATCTAGCAGTTCCTCACTGCTAAGCAGATCCATGTCCGCCAGCGGATCACCTTCAGCGGGGGCGCTCATCCACTGGTCACCTAGCTGAATGTACATCGTGTCTTCGACGGTGTACATCTCGATATTGCCAAACTCTTCTGCCCCTTCAATACCTTCCGCTGACATAACGATGTGCTGGGCCAGCGGATCGGAGGTGTAAGCGACCTCCAATTCGATCGAGCCCGCCAGGTCCTCCCCATCGTCAGAGCCTTCTATCGAAATGGTCATCACCGAACGGTAGCTATCCATCTGGTCTGGGCTGGCCAGATCTGCTAAGTTCAGCCCGGTGCCGCTATCCTCGACTGGTTCGTCGCTCGCCACGGGGGTGTCGGTTGGGGGAATGGGTGTGTCAGTTGGGGGGATAGGCGTGTCGGTGGGTGGGATGGGCGTATCGGTCGGAGCTGGGGCGGTTGCGGTGGGTGGTTCGGGAGCCGATGCTTGCTCGTCCCCGCCACAAGCAACTACAATCAGCATCGTGCCAGCAATCAGAAGCGCTAACGCGAGCCATCTCCACTTCTTCATTGTATCCTCCTATGGGCGAGCCAAGCTATGATCGGGCCCGCCTGGGGGCAATCGTAACACATCTAGTGGGCCCTGTCAAATGCTCTCCGTTGGCGCAGTTGCAAAAGAAACAGGGGCCGCATGTGCGGCCCCTGGCATGGAAGGCTGGACGCTACTCAGGCGGTCAGATAGCCGTGGGCATAGATGACCTGATTCTCGATAATACGTACTGTCTTGAAGATGGCGGCCTGGTCGGGATCGCTCATGTCTACGTGGTCCGGCGTAAAGTCGTCCATCACAGCCACGGCATCGTGTAGGGCCAGATAGGCCTTGCCAATACCTGTGCTGTCGTCGCGTTCTTCGACAATGCGGATCACTTCGTTCTGTTCTTCGTCCAGCGGGTCTGCAATGGCCGAGTCCAGACCGCAAGCCATGAGCATGACCAAGAAGGTGCGGTTGATCAGGCTGCGGTTTTCATGGGGTACGCTATTCGAGATGTTGGACAATCCGACGGTGGTCATGGGCGAAGGATCCCACAACATCTTGAACGAGCGGATGGCATTCAGGGTCTCTATGCCATGTTCCTGGCAGCCGTTCACGGTCAGGACCAGCGGATCCAGAAAGATGTTCTCCATGGGGATGCCGAGCTCCTCGGCTTTGGGGACAAGGACTTCCATGGCCAGGGCGACACGCCCGTCGGCGGTAGCCGGGATGTTCTTGTCCATGGCCAGCGCGATAATCTTGCTGTTGTACTTGGCCGCCATGGGCATCGTGGCATTCAGCCGGTCTGGATCAGCCGATGTGGAGTTGATCATCGTGTCGATCCCTAGCTCCTGACACTTTTGCAGTCCCGCCTCGATGGCTGCCGAGTTGGTCGTGTCCAGAGATAGGGGTACTGCACCGACCTCGTCATAGACTTCATCGATCATCCACTGCATAACTTCCACCCCGTCGCGCTTGCGTGGGCCGATATTCAGATCGAGCACTTTGGCGCCATGTTCCACCTGCGCGCGCGCCAACTGACGGATGTGAGAGGGATCATGGTCGGCGATGGCGGCCTTGATCCGGGCTGCCAGAATCTGTATATTCTCTCCAATGATGTACATAACTCGCCTCCTTGTATTTTCCGGTACAGTTCGTTAGTCTGCCCTGTCCTCAAGTACCCGCATCACCGAAGGGAAAGCGGTGATGTCGGTATGGGGCAGGAACATGGCCGACATAAATTGATCGTAGAACGTGTTGTCGGCTGACAACTCGAGATAGGTCATCTTCTTGGCGATTTCGAGTACCTCGCGGCGCATAGGTCGCGATACCAGGGAGTAGAACGCACCCAGTACCGAGGTATTGCCTAGATAGTTGAAGCGTTCCCACGGCATGTCGGGCAGCAGCCCGATCTGAATCGCCTTTTCGACATTGATGTACTGCCCAAACGCGCCGGCGATGAGCACTTGTTCCACATCGGCCAGTTGGATCCCGACACTGTGGACCAAGACAGAGAATCCAGCATAGATCGCACCCTTGGTGCGCAGTAGGTTTTCGATGTCAACTTCGTTGAGCACGATGTCGGTGCCGATGCCAGATTGATTGGCCCATACCACGACGTATTCAGCGCCGTGGTCGCCAACACGAACCCGGGGTGTTGGCAGATCGCGGGCAAGCTTGCCGGCCTTGTCCAGAACGCCAGTGACAAAGAGCTCGGCCAAGAGCCCGATCATGCCCGATCCGCATATTCCCCGTGCCGGTAGCCCGCCAATTGTCTCATACGTTGGTTCGTAGGTGCGATGGTCGAGCCAGATCTCTTCGATGGCTCCGGCCGTCGCCCGCATCCCATGGCGGACACCGCTGCCTTCAAAGGCTGGCCCGGCTGAGCAGGCGCAGGTGATCAACCAGTCCCGGTTGCCCAGGACGATCTCTCCGTTCGTGCCCACATCGATGAAGAGGGTGAGTTCGTCGGTGTCATACATGCCCGAGGCCAAGATGCCCGCGGTGATATCGGCACCGACATAGGCTCCAACGACGGGCAGGCAATCCACCGTAGCCTGAGGATTGATGGACAAGCCAACCTCTTCGGCCAGCACCGGGAGCGGTTGGCCTACCGTGGGGATAAAGGGCATCTCACGGAGATATTTGGGATCGAGACTCAGGAATAGCTGGATCATGGTCGTGTTGCCGGCAACGACCGCACTGCTGATCTGCCGGGTGGGAATCTGGTTGCGTGCAGCGATTTCCTCGATAAGCCCATTGAGCGTCTTGAGCACCATCTTCTGGAGGCGACGCAGGCCATCCCGCTTTTGGGAGAAGACGATGCGGGAGATGACATCTTCACCGGCCTGGATCTGGGCGTTGTAGGCTGAGGCACGATCTATCACGCGACCGTTGATCAGATTGATGAGATAGACTACGTTGGAGGTGGTACCGATGTCGATGGCCACTCCATAGCAGCGGTCGGTCTGGTCGCCAGGCAGCAGATCGATGAGCCGGGGTCTAGCACAGGGATTCGACACCGGATCACCCATATGGAGGACCGCAGTGACGTTCCACTCTGCCTCTCGCAAGTCACGAGCCAGCGTCTGCATCGTGGATAGGCTGGCCGTCACCTGCTGGATGTCATGTTGCAGGGAGAGGGCTCTCAACAGCCGGTCCCAATCGGTGGTTTGGTCGTCCAGCGATGGAGGTTCGATCTCGACATGCTCCCGGCGAACAGCAGGATTACACTCGCCATGATACTCGGCGGCCAACACGACGCGTTCGGCGCCGACCGTCTTGGTGATAAACTCGACCTCGATCGCCTCTTGCTCGGGGATGACGACAACTGCATCGCCCTTGACAACTGCTTGACAGCCCAGTGCCCAGCCCTCGTCGAGTTCTGCGGAAGAGAGGCGTACCCCACTCCGGTGACTGATGTTGCCGTGCTCTATTCTGACGCGACATCGCCCACAGCGGCCCTGGCCCCCGCAGGGCAGGTTCAGGGCTAGGCCCGCCTTGACCGCAGCGTCGGAAAGCAGCGTGCCGATCTCGACCTCCACCACCTTGCCGGAGGGCTTGAATACGACGATTGCGTTTTGATTGTGTTTCTCGGCTTCTTCCGCCATAGTCAATGATCCAACAAGGTGTTCAAGAGGCGAGCGACAGAACTCGGGCCCTGTCGCCCGCCCTTGATTGGGAGCTAGAGGGCGCCTAGGACCAGTTCTTCAGGTACGCGGGAATGTCAACGGCTTCTCGCGGACCGACCTGGATCTCCCACCCGGGCAGCTCTTCTTCCAGTTCGCCGGAGAGGACCGCCACGTGACCAGGCAGTGTGATCTTTTTGTGGTTCAGCTTGTCGCCAGCGCCAAAGGTCTTGACGGCCTTGGCAATGGTTTCGGCGTCGAACTTGCCGGCTGCCCATGCAGTCAAGACACTCATACCCTCTGCCTCGCAGATAAGCAACCAGGCTGGTGTGCCTCCGCCGTCCAGTTCGCCAGCCACACTAAAGTAGGTCAGTGAGAAGTTGGTGGTGGTCAAAAGCGGCGAGTCTGCGGTTGGATTGTTGAATTCGTATATGCCCGGATCAACCGAGATCGGTTTCTGCGGGTCGGTGTAGATGTTGAGCCGCAGGGTCAACAACGGATAGGCTACCGCCGGGTCAAAGCGGTCCACGACGATGACGCCCGCGTACTTGGCGATGTACTGCGTGGCGGCAATAATCTCACCTTCCTCGGTGTCTGCCACCTCGCCTGGAAAAGCGATGATGGGATAGCCAAGCGGTCTGAAGTTCTTTTTCAGAGCCAGCCGCCGGAGTTGGGTCACTTGGGCCAGGGATGTAGCCAGATTCCGGCTACCGGGATCGAGCACAAGGTCTTCCACACCGGCGTCGTTCAGCTTGCCGGTTAGATCAGCCAGCTCCTCTAGGCCGTTGGAGCTTTGCACCACCAACGAAGCGGCGCCTGACTTGGCTACTTCTGCCATCGCTTCCCAGTTGTCGGTTGTGGCAGCGTGGAGTAGTGGCTTGTGTCCACCCTCTTTCTCCAGAGCGGCCTCAAGTGCGGCTGGCTCAGAAGCGATCAAGACTAAAGGCAGGTCAGTCTTGGCTCGCACGGTTTCGACCGCTTTGGCAAAAGTGTCCGCATCCCCAGACGCGTTCTCAATGGCGATTGCGTTGAATGTCATATCAATCCCAACGCGCTCAACACAGTAGTCAGACACTGCATCGATTTTGGCGACCACGCTGTCTGC
>JASFOV010000096.1:0-11391 GCA_050116355.1 Anaerolineae bacterium | reverse complement strand
AGTAGACGAGTTGAGGGGGATAGACGCGGGGAAACACGAGACCCAAGGTGTCAGGTCCGAACCCGAGCAGTGGGCGCTGGACAATCAACTCAAGGACCGCGCGCCAAATGGTCAGCCGCGCGGCAATCGATCCGCCGCGGCTGTCCAGCCACAAAATGCCGGTCAGGATCACCAACCCGGTAGCCACGCCGCCGGCAACGATGGCCATCCGCCATCTCCGCGACAGGCGGGGCCAAAACCAGAGGAGGCCAAAGGCACTGGTTCCGGCCAGGGCTGCCAGCCATGCACCGCGGGCCAATGTGAGACCGACCAGCAGAATCTCAATAGAGGTCAATCCAAGCCAGACCAGGCGCTGGGTGCGGCGTTGGGCCGTCACCATCAGGGCCAGAGTCAATGGCAGGAGCAGGGCGACGTAGGCACCCACAAAGTTTGAGCGCCCTAGGGTGGCAAAGACGGATGAGCGTGCGTCGGTGACAAGATGGACTGGGGACCAGCCAAGAGCCTGGGCCATGCCGAGCACGAACATCGGCAAGGCAGTGAATGCCATTACACTCAGTAGGCGTCGCGCTTGCGCCGAGCCGTGCAGCCGAGCCGACACGATCAAGAATAGCAGAACGTAGCTCACCTGGGTGAGCAGGCCCTGCCCCCGCTCGTAGCTACCCCACACAGCCAGACCGCGGTCAGTGGCCAGCAACGTTGCCAGTACTTGGGCTGAGGCAACGGCCAAAGCAGGCCAAAGGAGGGGATTGCTCCGCAGGTTATCCAACAGCGATCGTCCGCTGACTAGACAGTCCGCAATCCAAATGCCCGCCATCACCCATACCAGGCTGCGCAAAACGGCGGCTTTTGGAGGTTCAAAAGGCTGGCGGGCCCAAAGGTTGATGGCCAGCGGGACAAGGATGGCAGTTAGCAGCCAGCCTGTTTCGAGGAGTGTATCTGCGAGCGTGCCCTCACCAGACGTGCTGTGAGTTCTGCAATGCTCTGTCACTTTGTCTACCCGATCTTCCTGGGTGCGATGCCCTTGGGCTGATCTGCAATGGGACTCGGGAGTGCACTACGGCTCGGGCACTGCTTCGAAAGCTTGCTTTGGCCGACACGACCGGATGATGACTCGGGCGAATGCAGGTGTGAGTTGTGGTGCCCAACCGGGTTGTCGATGGCTTGACGTTCGATGGTTGCATTGTACCCCAAGGGGCGACAATATGCAAAGATCTGCCGCTGGTCCTATCATTTCGCATAGGCGTCCACGAAACGGGCCACCACGGCTGCATTTGGCCCAGAGCTAGATTATGCTATGCGGACCCGCAAGCAGTAGCCCGGGCTGGAATCGACTCTCGCATTTCTGCCCCGCATTGGACAGAATCGGCGGTCTGTGCTATACTGTACTTACATTAACAACGGTCGGACTCGGGTGTCCTCCGACTCGTCTCGATCCCCAGGGGGACGGATGAGCGATACGGTAAGGGGAGTGATCCCTTTGCCCGCCATTGTGCAAAGGAGGCAGTTGGCCCGCAGCGCTCAGAATGCGCCGGGCAACGGCCTCTTTTTTGTTGCATGTAGGCAGGCCCCGGGAAACCTAGAATGGGTGGTGAGCGCCTATGGAAATGATTCACGTCGAAGTGTGGTTGTATGGACCGATCGCCCGCTATGCCGGGGAGGAGAGCCAGGGCAGCTATGCCCAATTGCTCCTTGATCTGCCCGCCGGCACGACCATGCGCGAGTTGGTCGATCAGCTGGGCCTGCCTGACGAGGAGAAGGGCATCACCTTTGTCAATGGCAGCCTAGCTGCGCTGCCGGGTCTGGATAGCGATCAAACAGTGGTCCTGCAGGATGGCGACCGGGTGGGCATTACGCATCGCAAGAGTATGTGGCCCTTCCAGTACCGGTTTGGGGCCAACCAGACAGATGAACTGCGGGATACGTTTCGTGGGCGTGAGGATCGCGGCTTGCACCACGCCTACACCAAGCTGGAGGACTAGCCGGCCGCGGCCGGCTCCTGGATATTTGTATCCATCCAAACCTTTATCAAACCAAAGGAGGTTGACAGAATGGCGAAATTGATGCGTTTCAACATGGCGGACCAGACCTATACGATTGAGGAGCTACCGGAGCAGTACAAGCTCCTCGGAGGCCGGGGCCTGACATCGACCCTCGTCCACGACGAGGTGGATCCGCAGTGCCATCCGTTGGGGCCGAACAACAAACTGGTGTTCGCCCTGGGCTATGTGACTGGCACAGCGGCGCCCACCAGCTCCCGCGTATCGGTGGGGGCCAAGTCGCCGCTCACCGGTGGCATCAAGGAGGCCAATGCCGGGTCCGGCTGGCCGCCCACGCTGGCATCCATGGGCGTCCGGGCCCTGGTCGTGGAGGGACAGCCCAAGGAGAAGGACAAGTTCTGGATGGCCCATGTGACCTGGGACGGGGATGCGGAGCAGCCCAAGGTCGAGTTCATGCCGGCCGATGAATACGTGGGGCGGGACCTGTACGAGGTCTACCCCGAGCTGTTCGAACGCTTTGGCGACAAGGTCAACATCGCCGGCATTGGGTCGTCCGGCGAGTTCATGTATGGCAACTCGGGCATCGTCTTTGAGGATCTGAAGGGACGGCCCAGCCGCTACGCAGGTCGCGGCGGCCTAGGCGCGGTGATGGGCAGCAAGCGCCTCAAGTTCATTGTCTTGGATGGTAAAGGCGCCCCCGGCGTCGAGCTGGCCGACAAGGAAGTATTCGACACCGGCCGCAAGAAGCTGACCGAAGCCCTGATGGAGCATGACATTACCAAGCCCAAGGGTGCCCTGAACACCTATGGGACGGCGGTTCTGATCAACATCATGAACGAGGCCGGCGGTCTGCCGACACGCAACTTCTCCAAGGGTCGCTTCGAAGGCGCGGCCAAGATCGCCGGCGAGGCCCTGTTTGAGGGCAATAAGGAGCGGTTGGGCAAGGAACTGTACAACCACGCCTGCAGCCCGGGCTGCATCATCCGCTGCTCCAACACCTGGCATAAAGAGGACGGCACCGAGCTTGTCTCCTGCCAGGAGTATGAGTCTATATGGTCGTTTGGCGCCAATTGTGGTATCGACGATCTGGACGTGACCGGCGAGCTGATCCGCCTGTGCAATGCCTACGGCTTGGACACCATCGAGGCCGGCACGACGATGGCTGTGGCCATGGAGGGTGGGCTGGCCGAGTTTGGTGACGGCGACAGGGCGATCGAGCTGATGCACGAGATCGGCAAGGGCACGCCGGTGGGCCGCATCTTGGGCTCCGGCACCGCGACGACGGCCAAGGTTCTGGGCGTCCGCCGCGTGCCCGTGGTCAAGGGCCAGTCGATGCCGGCCTACGAACCCCGCGCGGTCAAGGGTATCGGCATGGTCTATGCTACCGGTACCATGGGCGCTGACCACACCCAGGGCTATACCATCGCCCCCGAGATCCTCGGTGTGGCGGGCAAGGTCGACCAATTCGACAAGGACAAAGCCGCGCTGGCCAAGGCTTTCCTCGAGGCGACAGCCTTTATCGACAGTTCCGGCCACTGCCTGTTCATCGCCTTTGCCATTCTCGACATCGCCAGCGGCTTTGAGGGCGTCGTCGAGGAGTGCAACGGCGTGCTGGGCACCGACTGGACGATGGATGACGTGAACCGCATCGGCAAAGAGATCCTGGCCAAAGAGCGGGCCTTTAACGAGGCAGCGGGGATCAGCAAGGAAGCGGACCGGATGCCCGAGTTCATGCGGACCGAGACCCTGCCGCCGCACGATGTGATCTGGGATGTCCCGGAAGAGGCATTGGATGCGGTCTGGGAGTAGAACGTTTGCCTGTCAGCCAGCGCAGAACCTGGGTCGCGCGGCGGCTAGCCAACGACCCGGTCTTGCTGAGCGATGACCACGGTCCAGGCCAAGCTGTTTGCCACGCTGCGGCGCTACCGGCCGGAGGTGGGCTTGGGTGAGCCCTTTGCCGTCGAGCTCCCCGTGGGGTCGACGCTGGCGGACCTGGTCCGCGAGATCGGCTTGCCGGAAGATGAGGTCAAGCTCATCTTTGTCAACGGCCTGCATCGCGACCTGGACCAGGTTCTGAACGAGGGCGATGAGGTGGGCATCTTTCCACCCGTAGGTGGTGGCTAGGTACCAACCACCAGACCCCCGGCTTCGGTCCGAAGCCGGGGGTCTTTCTAGTGGCGCCGTCTCAGATGTAGAGGCGGTCGCGATCGACCTCTTCGCGCAGGATGCGCAGCTCTTCCGCCGAGGGGGGCGCGTTTTTGCCGACCTGATCGGGCACCAGCAACTCGAAACCGGTCTCGGCCAGTACCTGGTCCACGCTCACACCCGGTTGCGTCTTTAGGAGGACCATGCGCTTAGTCTCGTCGTCAAAGCCCATCAAGGCCAGGGTGCTGACCACGTAGAGCGGGCCGGTGCCGGGCGGGAGCCCGGCCTCCTCCCGCGCGCCAGGTCCGGTTAGATAACCCGGCGTGGTGACAAAGTCGCATGTTTCAACAAAGCTGCGCCGGCTGTGGCGGATGATGATGATCGTCTGCCAGCAGAGGGAGCCCACATCGTTGGCCCCGCCGCTGCCAGGCAGGCGCACCTTGGGCGGGTGGTGCGGGCCGATGACGGTGCTGTTCAGGTTGCCATAGGGATCGATCTGGGCTCCACCCAGGAAGCCATAGTCGATAAAGCCCCGGGTCGCGGTCTCCATGATGTCGCAAATGCCCGAGGCCGCCACCGCCCGGTTGAAGGTCCGTGCTTCGCCGACGGCCATGGGCAACTCGTCCAGAATGGCGCCGGTACCGCCGAACTCAAAGATGGGGATCAGGTGGGGCGCCTGCTGCCGTTGCGCCAGCGAGGCGGCCAGCATGGGGATGCCGGTCCCGATAAAGGCTGTCGTCTCGTCCTCCATCAGCCGCGAGGCGGTGCAGATCAGCAGTTCGGTCGGATTGTGTGCCTGCTCGCTCATACGCCCGGTCCTCCCTCTTGCTGGGCCCAGTCCGGCTCAGGACTCCGTTCCGGGCAAGCCCGGCCTGCGGCCAGTTGCTCCAGCCTTTCCTGTCCGACCTTTTCCAGGTAGGCTTGGTGATCGGGCAGATCGTAGACCCACTCTTTCAGGTACGCCTGGGCGGTCTTGTCCGTCGCGGAGGCCGCCACCCAGGCCTTGATCTCAGGTTCGTCGCGGCAGTAGCGGTAGGCCATCTCGCCCGGATGCGAACCGAAGGGCGCATGCACCACTGCATCCACCAGGTAGTAGGGGATCATCGTCCGCTCCGGGTAGCGTCGGATCTCTTCAGTGGCGACAATCTCTTCAGCGCTGACGATCAGGCGTTTGCAGGCGCGCGACATCTCCAGGGAGAAGCCGCTGATGCCCTCGATCTGGCAGTTCCCAAAACGGTCGGCGCGGTGGACGTGGATCAAGCCCACGTCGAGGATAAGGGCCGGCAGCAGGGCCAGCTTCTGGCCGGTGAACGGGCATTCGACCACCTTGGCGGCGCTGTAGTGGAGCGTGTCGGTGCCCAGCATGGCGCGCACAGGAAGGAACGGCACGCCCATGGCGGCGGCCTTGAACCGCCAGGTGATGCCCCCGTTGCTCCATTCCACCACCTTCTCCACGCGCCCGCTTTCGACCTCACGGCGCAACGCCCGTGAAACGCCATATACCTCCAGGCCGATGTAGGTGATGTCCAACGTCTTGACCTGGCTGGCCGCCAGCCAGATATCGAGTTCCGTCACCCCCTGACCGGCCACCCGCAGGTCTTTGATCCCCTGGCGGGTCACTTCGCGGACCAAGGTCATGGGACAGCGGACCGTACCATAGAGTTCGGTGCCGATGTAGCAGCCATCGTACACGAAGCGGCGGATCGCTTCACCCTCGGTCATCAACTTGTCGAACAGCTTCCGCGACTTTTGCGTGCGGTTCCACTCGCGAAACGCGTTCATGTCTGGGGGCTGGATCAGCTCACCCAGCCCTGATTCAAGGACTCGCAAGGCTCCTCCCTCCTTCCCTTGTCGCGCTTGGCACCCGTACCTATCCGTCCGGTTCCAAGCCCCGCGGCTTAACACGAATTAGGGTTCCTGCGTCAGTACCACGGCCATCGCCAGTGACAGGTAGCGCGTTTCCGCCGAGTCGGCTCGAGAGTTGATGAGAACGGGGACGCGCGCGCCGACGACCAGGCCCGCCATCCGGGCATGGGCGAAATAGAGCAATCCTTTGGCGACAATGTTGCCCGCCTCTACATTGGACACAATGAGAATGTCGGCCAGGCCCGAGATCGGAGAATCGATCCCTTCCAGGGCGGCGGCTTGTGGGGAGATGGCCAGTTCCAGGCCCAGGGGGCCGTCGACCACTGCGCCTTCGACCCAGCCCTGTTCGGCCATCTTGGCCAGCGCCAGGGCATCGATACTGGCCGGGATCTTGGGATGGACCGTTTCACTGGCGGCGAGAATGGCGACGCGGGGTTCCGCCACACCAAAGCGGTGAGCGATGGCCACCACGTTGTTGATGATCTCCAGCTTCTGGTACACATCGGGATCGACCACGACGCCCGAGTCGCTGAGATAGATGAGCCGATCGACACCTGGCAGCTCAAAGAGGCCGACATGGGTCAGTAGGCCGCGACCGCGAATGCCGATATGCCGGTTCAGCACGGCGCCCAGGAGGCCCGCGGTCTTGATCTGCCCCTTGACCACAGCCTGGACCTGGCCTTGGCGGGCCAGTTGGACGACGTGGCGGGCCGCTTGCTGGACGTCTGGCTCGTGGACGAGGGTGGCCCCGTTGAGGCTTGCACCTATCTGGGCGGCATAGGCCTCGATGGCGGGCCAATCGCCGACCAAGGTGGCCTCGATCATGCCTTCCTGTTGGGCCTGATCGACCGCCCGTAGCACTTGGGGATCATGGGCGGCGACCACGGCGACCGGGACCGGCCCGATCTCGCGGGCGGCCGCTACCAAGTCGTCAAAGGACGAAATCTTCCGGTCCATACTCGGTCCGCAGGGATCTCGATCAGTCTGGGGCTCAATCCAACCGTGAGCGCTTGTGTGTATCTGCCTGAGGCTATTATAGCACGGCCGTGGGCGCAGCGCAAGCTTGCACGCTGCACTCCTACGGCGGGTCGTCCATCAGCTGCCTGCCAGCGACCTGGTCGCCGAGCGGACGAATTTGACCATCCCTTGCCCCAGGCGATAGAGATACCAGAACGGCAGTTGCCAGACGTGTTCCAACCCGTAGGATTGGGCCATGTAGCTGCGCTGCGGGAAGGCGATACGCCACAGGTAGCCAAGCACCGCCGTCAGGTTGGGCAGGCTGATGAGGTTGGCGTACACGATCTTGGCCAAGCTGCGCGGCTCGGACGCCAACAGCCGGAACAGCTTACCTTCGAAGGCGGTGGGGGCGGGGTCATGGAGCTTGCGCCGCGGTTCGTCGAGGGTGAGAGAAGGCCAGTACGCCGCCAACCGGTCCAGCGTCTCCCGGATGACCAGGAGCAGCTCAAAGGCCCGAGCCTGCGCCACGACCGCGTCCCAGTCCAGGGTATCGCCGTATTCATGAATGAGCAGCGCCAGATCCACGTACCAGCGCAGGCCATGGTAGCGGTGGTGGAAGGCGAGATGGGCGGGCAGGTACAGAAGGTTGGCCTCCGGACGCAGCACCCGGACCGGGTGCCCAGCCAAGTGCATCGTATCTGTTTGCGCCCAGAACCAATCCATCGGAATCTGACGCATGTAATAGAGCGTGTCTAGCAGGTGCCAGTGGATTTCGATGGGGGCGCGGGTGCGGTCCGGCCAGTCGAACCCTTGCTGGTTGTGGTATACGAGGTCCGGTCCGGGGCCGATCTCTGCGATGCGGGGCACGTAACCCAGCTGGCAGATGGCCGCCCGGTAGACCTGGGCATCCTCTGGCCGGATCGTCAGGTCAAAGTCGCCAACGGGTCGTGGGAACTGGTTACCGTAGAGCGTCTCCGCCAGCGCAGCGCCCTTGAGCAGCAGGGGTGGGTTGCCCATGGTGGACAGGCTGGACAGAATATGGCCCAGTTCCCGGATGCGGAGGGCGTTGACTGCCGCCACCTGGTAGTGGCTCTGCCTGGCTCTGTCCCGGACCCACTCCGGTGCCGCGCCGGTCCGCTCCTGTAGCACAGACCAGAGCAACTGCTGCACGCCATGGTGCTGCGCGGCTTCAAAGAGTTCGGGCCAGCGTGGCTGGGCGGGCCACTGCATGCGGCGAGGGGCCCATAGCCCCTCGAGCAGGCGTACGAGTTGGTCGAAGCCGGACGGTTGGTCACTCATGTGGGTCACACGAACCCGGTGGGGGTCGTCACACTGTGCCTGTACAGCGGCCTACCACGCGTCGCGGTGGACGCGCCGGGCATCGTATTGTGTACGCGCCTCTTTTTCCTCGGCTGGACGGCCGATCGACAGCAGGCTCAGCACGGCGATCCGCTGCGGGATGCCCAGCACGTCGCGAACCACCTGCTCACGCTCCGGCCGGCCGTGGCAGCCGAGCCAAACGCCGCCCAGACCCAGCCCGGCCGCGGCGACCAGGATGTTCTCCGTCGCTGCGGAGCAATCCTGGACCCACCAGTCCGATGCCGCCGGATCGCCGCACACGGCGATGCCCAGCGCGGCGTTGGCGATCATCTTGCCGTACGGATGGCGCTCGCCCAGTGCCTGCAGGGTGGCCCTGTCGGTGACCGCCACAAAGTGCCACGGCTTGCGGTTCGACCCCGAAGGGGCGGCCATGCCCGCCTGCAGCAAGCTCTCGATCTCCTCCTCGCTGACCGGCTCACCGGTGTAGGCGCGGATGCTGCGCCGGGCGAAGATGATGTGTAGTCTCTCGTCCATGATTTTGTCCTCCAGATTGGTGGGTGCTCGAATTACAGTTGACCGGCCTCCATCGCCGCCAGCAGGGCCAGGTCGCGATGCAACGGATCGGTGATCACCTGCCGGGCCAGGCGCTGCGCCTGGGTCTGCGCCTCGGCGCGGACCTGGGCTTCGTCCAGGGTGAGTACGCGGCCCTCCTCGACGATGACGCGACCGGCGACCATCACCGTCCGGACCTCGGCGCCTGTGGCGGCATAGACCAAGTTGGGCACGATATTGCGCACTGGCGCATCCACCACCGGCGACAGGTTGGGTGCGGTCAGGTCGACGATGATCAAGTCGGCCTGTTTGCCCGGCGCCAGGGAGCCGATCTCGTCGCCCAGGCCGATGGCCCGCGCCCCCTCGACCGTGGCCATGCGCAAGACCTCCCAGGCGGGCATCACGGCCGGATCGCGAAACTTGATCTTGTTGAACAGAGCCGTCAGCTTCATCTCGTTGAAGATGTTGTTGCAGTTGTTGCCGCTGGCCTGGTCTGAGCCCAGCCCAACGGGGCCACCGGCCTCCCGGAAGGTGCGCGCCGGCGGCACGAGGCCGTCGATGATGCCGATGCTGCCCGAGCAGAGGGCCATCCGCACGCCACGACGGGCGAGGAGGGTGGCTTCCTCGTCTGTGGCCTCGGTGAGGTGCACTGCCAGCAACTGGTCGTCCAGGTAGCCGATCTCGTCCAAATAGGCCGGCGTCCGCTGGCCACTTCGCTTGAGCATCTGCTCGATCTCACGATCGCCCTGGGCGACGTGCATGTGGATCATCAACCCCTCACGCTGGGCCAGATCTTTGACGCTCAGCAACTGGTCGCGGTCGATCATGTCCGCCGCTTGGGGGCCAAGCATGACCGTGATGCGTCCCCCGGCTGCGCCATGCCATTCGCGGGCAAAGACGACCGCGGCGAGGATGGCCGCCTGCCCGGTGCGCCGATCCAGCGGGTAGAGTTCCCCCAGCTGCCAGCCGGCCATGCCCCCTGGCGGCAGAGCGTTGATCGTCGGTGTCAACCGGGCGCGGACGCCGGCCTGGTCAAAGGCCTCCGCCCAGCCGGGCAAGGGCCGCGCAAAGTCAACCAGGGTCGTCGTGCCCGCTTTCAGGGCCTCCACAATGTTGAGCCGCGTGCCGGCCAGCGCCGCTTGGGGCTGGATGTGGCGCGAGTAGGGCGCCAGTGCGCGCTGCATCCAGTGGGCGACGTCCTGGGCCACGCCCCGGGCGATGGCCAGCGGGGTGTGCATGTGGGCGTCGACCAGTCCAGGCAGCACCGCACAGCCACGAGCGTCGATCGTCTCGCCGGCCTGGAAGCGCGCTAGCAGGTTGGAGGTGGGCCCGGTTGCCGCGATCCCTCCGCCGCGGACGGCCACCGCGCCGTCGGCCACATAGCCCACGCCATCCCCCTGTAGGGTGAACAAGTGAGCATGGGTGATGAGCGTGTCAACCTGTTCCGTCATGCTTGGTCCCTCAGTCAAAGCGCGCCGGCCGTTGCGGATCCTGCAGGCGAGCCTGTACGTCGGCCAGGTGCCGCGGGTGGGTCCGGTTGGATGACAGCGGTGGCAGATCGTCAAAGGGGAAGAATCCCACGGCCAGGGTCTCATGGCTGGTTCGGGCTTGCCCGCCGGTGATCTGGCACTGGAAAACGATCTTGTAGGCGTGATACAGTGACAGGGGGCGGCCGCTGCGGTTGGCGTCATAGACGCCGACCACGCTGCGCGGCACAACGTGAAAGCCGCTCTCCTCCCACACCTCGCGGATGACCGTTTCCGATGGCAGATCGCCTACGTCGGCCCAGCCGCCGGGCATGCACCAGCGCTCATCGACCCGCTCCTGGACGAGCAGGATCTGTCCGTCGCGGACCACTGCACCGCGTACGTCAACCTTGGGCGTCGCATAGCCCGGCTGCTCCAGGAAGCCGGCCAGCAGGTCCGCCTCCGGCAAACCGGTGTGGCTGTGGATGATCTCGGCGGCGATCTCGGCCAGGCGCGTGTAGCGCTGCCGCTCATAGTCGTTCTCGCTGAACGCCAGGCCGGTCTGGCTCAGGGCTTGGATCTCGCGGGCCCAGGCCAGCCAGCGCGGTACTTGGGTCGTCGTCATGATCGGCGGTCTCTCTCCCTATCTGTTGGGGGTCGGGTATGGTTCTCAGGTGACAGTGGTTCGATCTGTAGACGTTCAACCTCCATCCACTGTTCGCCGGGCGCGTCCAGCACGCCCCAGCGGAACCGGCCCCGGGGTGTGGCGACCAGGAACTGGTTGTCAAGCCACATCACAAAGCCAAGGGGGCCCCGGGGCGCTGGCGCCGTTAGCACCGGTTGGCCATCCACCACAAAGTGCGCCGCTTCTACGCTCCACTCGAGCACGTAGGTGTGCCAGCGGGTCATCCCTACCTCGAGGCGGGTTTCGCCCACCCGCAAGGCCCGCTGGATGGGCGGCCAGAGGCGCTTGTACAGCACATCGATGTTCATCAGCAGGACGGCCAATGGCGCCAGCGGGACGAGTGCCACTGCAGCGGGGCGCCGGGCATCGAGCGTCGCCGCCTTCCAGCCGCGGCCCAGCAGGT
>JASFOV010000095.1:0-11402 GCA_050116355.1 Anaerolineae bacterium | reverse complement strand
ACTGCGACTGGAGTCCGAAACAGACAGGAGGGATCATGGCCGAACGCTTTCCGCGGGAACTGCTCGTCGAGTTGGTGACCACGCATGTGCCCAGCGATCCGGACGCACTTGCCTTTGAACCGATCCGCACCGGCAAACACAATACTTCATACTATGTTGGCGATGAGTTGGTGTTGCGCATCAGCCCACCGGATGACGCCGGGTTTCTCTTCTACGAGCGACGGATGATGGCCCAGGAGCCGCCGCTCCATGATTTACTGCGCGCTGAGACGTCCGTACCAGTGGCGCAGATTATCGCCTTCGACGACAGCCGGACCCGCATCGACCGCGATTACCTGCTCATGAAGCGCCTCACAGGCCAGCCCCTCACCGACGCGGCGCTCTCCAAGGAGCAGTTCGACCATGTGCTCGAAACCGTAGGCCGCTGGCTGGCAGAGATGCACGCCTTGGTAGCGGACCGTTACGGCTACCTGGGGCCCCACCAACCGATGTCCCCCCAAAGGACCTGGGTCGAGGCGTTCACTGTGATGTGGAACAGACTATTGGATGATGTGGTGGCCTGTGGCGGCTACACGCCGGAAGAGGCGGATGCTTTTCGCCGCCTGCTGGACGTCTACCGTCCCCATTTTGACCGGCCCGTACCCGCGTCCTTATTGCATATGGACGTTTGGAGCCAGAACATCATGGTCAACGATCTGGGCCAGGCAACCGGTTTGGTGGACCTGGATCGGGCTCTGTGGGGCGATCCTGAAATTGAATACGCAGTGCTCGACTACTGCGGCATCTCGGAGCCCGCCTTCTGGCGAGGCTATGGGCGCACGCGGGACACGTCGTTCCCGGCCCAGGTCCGTGCCCGGTTTTACCTACTCTACGAGGTGCAAAAGTATATCGTGATCCGCATCTGGCGGCGCAAGGATCCGGACCAGGCACTGCAGTACAAGCGCCGGGCCTTTGCCCTGGCCCGGCCCTTAGTGCAGGCTTTGGGGGAATAAGGGCTTCCCGTCAAAGCGGCGTCCCGATTTGGCGGCATCCGGTGTCTATGGTATAATGCGCGCTTGCGAGATTCAAGGAAGGACACGACCATGAGCAACGATCTGTTACGATCATTAGAAGAACAGCAGCAAAAAGACGATATCGGACTCAAATCGGACTTGTCCGATCTGCGAGTCGGGGATGACGTCGAAGTCAGCTTCCGCATCGTTGAGGGCGACCGCGAACGGATCCAGTTGGTACGCGGCACGGTCATGCGCATCCGCAAGGGAGGCGGCGCCAACGCCAGCTTCACAGTGCGGCGCATCGCAGCGCACGGCATCGGGGTGGAGCGAACATTTCCCCTGCATTCACCGCGTGTCGAGCGGATCGAGGTCCGAAGGCATGCCCACGTCCGCCGCTCCAAGCTCTATTTCTTGCGGGGACGGCAAGGCAAAGCCGCACGTTTGAAAGAGAAACGGTTCGCCCGGAAGTAGTGCTCCAAAGCCAACCACTACAAGGGGGCGCGCGAAGGATGACGAATCCATCGTGCGGCCCTTTTGTTGTGTTTCCAGCCACCAGCCAAACGGGCTAGCCGCGGACCCTGGATAGGGAAAACCGGTAGCCATCTGAAGGGTCGAGATGAACAAAGCGCGAGAAGCCCCAACTCTGACGCTTGAGACCCGCCTCTGGGCCACAGGTCACCAACGGGTGGCTGGCCTCGATGAGGCCGGGCGCGGCGCCTGGGCTGGACCGGTGGTGGCCGCTGCCGTCATCCTCCCGGCCAACGGCCCGGGCATCCTGCAACATCTGGCCGGCGTACGTGACTCCAAGATGCTCACCGCACTCCAACGCGAGCGACTGCTCGAGGTGATCCAGGGCCATGCGGTTGCCCTAGGAGTGGGCGTAGTGCCGCCCGAGGAGATCGACCGCTTGGGCATTGTACCTGCCACCCGCCAGGCGATGGGCTTGGCCCTCCGCGCCCTTTCGCCGCCCGCCAGCTACCTGCTGATCGATCACCTGGCCCTGCCCGATATCTCTGTACCCCAGCACAGCCTGCCCAAAGGCGATCGACAGGTGCTTTCCATTGCCGCCGCCTCGATCGTGGCCAAGGTCAGCCGCGACCGGCTGATGGTCGAACTAGAAGCAAAGTACCCCGGCTATGGCTTTGCCCAGCACAAGGGCTATGGCACTCCACAACATCGCTCTGCCCTCGCTGATCTGGGGCCCAGCCGGATCCACCGCATGTCATTTGCCCCCCTGCGTGTCCTCTCTGCCAACCCGCCAGACTGACCGTTTGCGGCTGGGTCTCACGCTTGCTGCAACGTAGCTTGACATCGAACCGATTACCCGCCCAGCACCTCGGGCTCCCGCCGAGCTCCCACTTGTCCTGCACTGTCCTGCGATCAGCACGGGCGATCAGCACGGATACCTCGGCGGTCATGGCTGATCGGAGACCTTTTTGGCGCCTAGCCACCTGTACTGGCGTGGCCAATGCGGTCTAGGCGCGAGCAGTATCTGACCTGGCAGCAACTGACCAAAGGGTTGATCTGGCCCTAGCCGGTTTCTCCCGGGGAATCCGCCAGCGCTTGGAACATGTAGCAATTGAATCGCACCGCCCTTGACAGGTCATCGAGCCGGACATGCTCATTGGGTGCATGAGCACCGCTGCCCCAGTACATTGGATTGCCAGGCGCGGCCAAGCCAGGCACCCCGACAAAGCGGCGCAGCGCTCCCAGCAAGGGCAGGGTGCCCCCGACGATGGGATTCACCGATGGCTCCCGACCAGCATAAGCCTTCGAGAGAGCCCGGATGCGCTGCACAAACGGATGCTCGATGGGTGTCACCACCGGTTCGGCACCGCCCAGTTTGGTCACGCGGACCGAATCATAGCCGGCGGCCTCCAGGTGTGCACGAAGTTTATCCAGAATATCGTCCGGGTCCTGATCGGGCACCAGACGAAAGTCCATCTTGGCACTGGCCTGAGAGGGCAATACTGTTTTGACTCCCTCTTCGGTGTAACCGCTGAGCAGACCGGCGATGTTGCAGGTGGGCTGAAACGCCAAGCGCTTCCGCAGCGGCAGCCCGGTTAGCCCATCCACGAACTCATCCACCTGATAGGCTTGGCGCCATTGCGCCTCCATATCCGTCTGTTGGGCCATTGCCTTCAGTTGGGCCTCTGTGGGTGGCCGTACCTCATCATAGAAGCCGGGGATGCGCACCTGGCCATCCGGTCCACGCAGCGAAGCCAATGCCTGTACCAGTTCCCAGGCGGCACTGGGCAGAATCGGCGCTGATCCTGAATGTGCGTCGATACCCGTACCCTGAACGTCATACTGGACGTAGAGCATGCCCTTGGTACCCAGGATGAGCTCCGGCCTGTCCTCCGTATCGAACCCGCTGCCCTCCCACAGGCATCCGTCCGCCTGCAGTAGGTCAGCGTAGCGCTCGGCCAGGACAGAAAAGTGGGGACTGCCTATCTCCTCCTCACCTTCAATGATCCAGCGGATCGTAATGGGCAGCTCGCCGTGTGCTGCGCGTAGCGCACGGATGGCAGCCAGCCGGGCGGCGATCTCACCTTTGTTGTCGCTGACCCCCCGGGCAAAAATCTTGCCATCGCGTACTGTCGGTTCGAACGGTGGCGACTCCCACAACGCCAAAGGATCGGCTGGCTGGACATCATAGTGGTTGTAGAGTAGTAGCGTGAAGGGGCTTTGGCCGCGCTGCTCGCCATAGACTGCGGGCGGCGCACCCTCCACCGCAAGCTGCCGGGTCGCGAAGCCGGCCTCATCCAGCAGCGATTGGACCAGACCGGCCACTTCGTTCAAACCCAGGTTCTGGGCGGCAATGCTTGGCCGGCGACAGAGCTGGTCTACCAGGGACAGGCCCTCCTCTGCGTGTGTCTCCAAATATGCTTCAACCTTGTCATCCATCGAGCGTCCCCTCTCTTATAGAATAATGACCCTGTTCCACGGGCTTTGATCAGCCTTCTTGGCACAGAGCTATTGTACCTCAGGCTGCACCATTGGGCAATTCGAATACCCGGTGGGCACTGGCCCATGACGGTCCGGTAGCTGATGGCCCGTCCGTCTGCTGTCTACCGCTTGACACAGGGGGTGAAGCGTGTATAATGAGTTCAGATATTCACGATGTGAATATCCAGTGTGTGAGACAGGATCAAGATCATGCCATCCAATATGGGCATTTCACCACAACCGGTTCTACTTGGCTTCCTGATGACGGCGCCCCACCACGGCTACGAACTGCACCAGGTATTCAGCCG
This sequence comes from Anaerolineae bacterium, assembly GCA_050116355.1. Lineage (GTDB taxonomy): Bacteria > Chloroflexota > Anaerolineae > JAAYZQ01 > JAAYZQ01 > JASFOV01. The sequence goes on along the minus strand of JASFOV010000095.1, from coordinate 7,150 downwards.
GGACCTAGGCCGGGTGTGGCAGATTGGGTTGAGCAAACTCTACGCGCAACTCAAACAACTGGAAGATGCAGGCCTGGTAATCTCAGAGACCGAACCCCAACCCAATCGCCCACCGCGCAAGGTATACGGTTTGACGCCCGAAGGCCGGGAGGCGTTTTTGGACTGGGTGTACCAGCCAACTCCCTACGTGCGGCATATCCGCGTCGAGTTCCTGGCACGACTCTACTTCTTTCAAAGGCTCTCATTGCCGCGGCTCGATCAGCTGGTCGTCCAGCAAAAGGCCGTGTGCACAGCCCAAATCAAGCGGTTTGAGCGACTCGCAGACGATACCGAAGTCGAGTTCCGGCAGTTGGTACTTGAGTTCCGTCGCGGGCAGCTAGAAGCCGTCATTCGCTGGCTGGACCGTTGTTTGGAGATCCTCTCGGACAAAGACCAACCTAGCCTCACATCGAAACAAGGGGACTCGGCAGGATGAAGCACCCATCGCCCAAGCAGGTGATAGCCCTCTATGTATTGATCAGCCTGCTTCTCGCTGCCTGCGGCTCAGTACCTACCGAGCAAGTCCACAATGCGGCTCCTACCGCGTCGATTCCTCACACAAGCGAGATCACCATTGTAGATGCACAGGGCCGGACTGTGGTGTTTCCCGAGCCACCGCAACGCATTATTGTCGCCGGGAGAAGCAGCTTGACCATCATCGACACCCTCTTTTTGTACCCCGAGGCCCAGGACCGGGTAGCCGGTCTGGTCGCCGGCCGGCAGAAGCCAGGCGATTTCCTCGATTTTGTGGATCCCACCTTCGACCAAAAAGCCGTGCTTGAGATGGAAGCTGGTCCTGAGCAGATCGGCCCGCTGAATCCAGATGTGGTCCTGCTCCGCACTTTCATGGCCGACTCGCTGGGTGCACCCCTCGAGGCAGTGGATATTCCGGTGGTCTATGTCGATCTAGAGACACCAGAGCAGTACTTCCGTGACGTTGCAGTGCTGGGCCAATTGCTTGACAACCCAGCGCGAGCCGAGGAGATTCTGGCCTTCTACCAGTCCAAGCTAGACAACGTCGAGAACAGCCTGGAGAACTTGAGTGATGCTCACAAGCCGCGGGTGCTGGTCGTGCAGTACAGCGAACAGGGCGGCGAGATGGCTCTCAATGTACCCGCCGCATCTTGGCTGCAAACTACTGAGGCAGAACTGGCCGGCGGCAGGCCCGTATGGAAAGAGGCCGCACAGGGCGGTGGCTGGACAGTGGTCAACTTTGAACAGGTCGCCGCCTGGGATCCTGACAAGATATTCGTGATCTACTACCAGGGCGATGCGGCCGAAATCGTGGACCAGCTGGCAACAAACCCGCAATGGCAAGCACTCAGGGCCGTACAGAATGGCGAGGTCTATGGCTTTGGGGGCGACATCTTTAGCTGGGACCAGCCCGATCCCCGCTGGATCTTGGGCGTAACCTGGCTGGCGACCAAGACCCACCCGGACCGCTTTGCCAACCTAGACATGCGGCAGGAGGCCAGCGAGTTCTTCCAACAAATGTACGGCCTGGATGAGGCCACGTTCCAGCAACACATTGCGCCTCAGCTAAAGGGTGACATCGAGTGACGACCTTGGGGGCGGATCACAGCGCCACCGTCGCGCCACGGCCCGCAGTTCTACAGAAAGGGCCCTTCCTCCTACTGGGCTTCGGGCTGCTGCTTATCCTGCTGCTGTCGCTATTCGTAGGAAGATATCCGGCGCCCTACTGGATGTCGCCAGAGACCTTGTGGCAGGATGAGATGGCTTGGCAGCTAGTCTTCAACCTGCGACTACCCCGCGTTCTGACCGCCTGCCTGCTAGGCATGACGCTAGCCGCCTCGGGCACCGTGCTGCAGATGATCTTTCGCAATCCCCTGGTCGAGCCCGGCCTGCTGGGCGTCTCGCAGGGCGCAGCCTTTGGCGCCGCGCTCAGCATCCTGCTGGGAGCGCCGGCCCTCTTGATGCAGGGTGCAGCGGCCCTATTTGCCTGTCTGGGGCTGGCTCTTTCCTATCTTCTGGCCCGGCGCGTACGTTATGGGGGCTGGATCCTGCGCCTGATTCTGTCGGGCATTGCGGTGTCCGCTCTGTTCTCGTCGGGAGTGGGTGTGCTCAAGTATTTGGCCGATCCGCTCACCGAGTTGCCCGAACTGATCTTTTGGATGTTGGGCGGCTTGTGGGGCGTCACTTGGCAGGATACCCTGTACCTGCTACTGCCCGTCGCTGCCGGCCTGGCCATCGTCTACCTGATGCGCTGGCGGCTCAACCTGCTGTCTCTGGACGACGACACAGGCTTTTCGCTGGGTGCGGCACCAGGCCGTGAGCGAGCATTAATTCTGGCCGCTGCGGTCATTGCCACGGCAGCCGTCGTGTCGGTAGCCGGCATAGTAGGCTGGATCGGCCTGCTGATCCCACACGTTGCCCGGCGCCTAACAGGGGCCGATGCCCAGCGAGCGCTACCGGCCTCCATTTTGCTGGGTGGCATCTTTGCCCTGGTATGCGACGACCTGGCCCGCATCCTGCTGGCCGGCGAGATTCCCTTGGGCATCCTGGCCTCCTTCTCTGGCGCGATCCTGTTCATGGTCATGATGGTGAGCAAAAACATCCGGGTACAGCGATGAACGAGTCTGCTCACAAGTTGGCACCCTCGTGGGAAACCATGATCTCCGTAGCGGATCTGTCCTTTGGCTACAATGGGGCAAGGCGGACCGTCCTGCGCGATCTCTCACTGGAGATTCCCAAAGGCTCGGTGACGGCCATCCTGGGGCCCAACGGTTCCGGCAAGACGACGCTGCTGCGCCTCCTTCTGGGCGTGCTATCCGCCCAGAAGGGCGAGATTTTGCTGGACGGGCGGCCCCAGACCGCTTATTCCCGACGGATGCGCAGCCAGCTGATCGGGCTGGTGCCCCAGGATGAACATATCCCGTTTGATTTTTCGGTGCTGGAATACGTTCTGCTGGGGCGCGCTCCCTACCTCAGGCCGCTGTCCATGCCACGAGAGACCGACTACCAAATCGCCGTCCAGGCGTTGCACACTGCTGGGCTAGCACATCTTCAACATCGCCCGCTGCCCAACTTGAGCGGCGGTGAGCGACAGCTGGCCACCGTCGCCCGGGTCTTGGCCCAGCAACCGCGCATTCTACTACTGGACGAACCTACCGCCCACCTGGATCTCAGCAACAAGGGCCGGCTGCTAGAAATCCTGCACAGCCAGATGGCTCAAGGGAACACCCTGGTGATGACCACACACGATCCCAACTTGGCCGCCTCCGTTGCTACCTTTGCGGTACTAATGCGCCAAGGTCAGGTCATGGATGCCGGTCCGGGCAGTTCCATGTTCACTGCGTCCAAGCTTTCGGCGACCTATGGTGTCCCGGTACACGTTTATCAAGCCCGAGATCGACGGATCATCCTACTCCCTTGACAGGCGGTTCTTGTTTCATGTACAATCGTAGGCAGTTTGAGAACGGGGAGGATCAGCAATATGCGACTCGAACACCGTGACGTCACCGAATCGGTAGGAACCATTCTCATGCACAATCTCGCCGACCCCGATGGCAGACGCTCGGTGAGAAAGGGCACCTTCCTGACCGAAGAACACGTCGCCCTATTGGCCGAGATTGGCCATCCAACCGTGGATATCGCTGTATTGGAAGACCACGACGTTCACGAGGACGAGGCAGCCGTCGCCCTGGCGGAAGCGATGCAGACCGGCGAATTGTTCTTCTCCCGGCCGGCAGGTGGCCGTGTCAACCTGCGCACCACGGCCGACGGTCTCTTGGAGGTGGACGCAGACCGCCTACTGGAGCTAAACTCCCTACCGGGCATCACGCTGGCCACCCGCCGCCAGCATACCGTCGTCGGCCCCAACCAGGACACGGATAACCTGGGCACGCTCAAGATCATCCCCTATGCCGTCCATCGCCGAGACTTGGATAGGGCGCTGGCGCTGGCGACAGCCCGGCCCGGCATCGTCGAGGTCAGGCCTTTCCCCAAGGATCGCCGGGTGGCCTTGTTGCTCGTTGGCGAGCCAGCTGTTTATGACAAACTACGCAATAGTTACGAGCCGCCGACCCGCACTCGCCTGGAACGTTTGGGCGCGGAGATGGTAACCGTGGCCTTTGCAGCTCAGGATGAGGCGGAGATTGGCCAGGCCGCTGCCGGCTTGATCGCGACCACGGATCTGCTGATCATCGCCGGCCAAACTTCAGTTATCCACGAGGACGACACCACGCTGCGAGCGCTACGGCGGGCCGGGGCCGAGACGACACTGTCCGGCGCGCCCGTCGAACCTGGGAATCTGCTGGCCCTGGCCTACTTTCCCGACACCCCCGTGATGTGCGCACCCGGCTGCGCCCGCGGTCTCAAGCGCAACGTGGTGGACCTGGTCCTGCCACGCCTGCTGCTCGGCGACCGGTTGGAGCGGCGGGACATCGCCGCGCTGGGCCTGGGTGGTTTCTTGACGGCGGCAGAACGAGCGGGAGAGATCACATAGCATGGAAGCCATCGATAGACTGCTCAATAGCCTGCAAACAGATGCCCCGGTCCAACAGATTCTGGTTGGTGCCTTTTGGACAGCGGTGGTCTTGGATACAGATCCCCCCCGCTGTGGACTGGCTTCGGCATTGCGAGCTGAGGCAGGCGGGCCCTGGCCACCGGTGCGGGAACCGGGCCGCCTGCTGGAGCGCAGCGGCCGGCAACTGGCTGGACTGCTCCGCTCCGAACGGATCTTGGAGGCCAGCATCGGCATGGCCGCCTTCAACGCCCTGCTGGAAGTCGATGCGAGCCGCATGACAGAGGTCAACGCCGAGCAAGTCATTCTGGAGCGCGGAGCCGGAAGGCGCGTAGCCATCATCGGTCACTTTCCCTTCATCGAGCGCGTTCGGGCAGCCGCCGCCGATTGCTGGGTGTTGGAGCGCAACCCCGGCCCGACCGACCTCCCTGCCGACCGAGCAGCCGACGTGCTGCCCCAAGCGGACGTCGTAGCCCTGACCGGTACCTCACTGCTGAACCGCACCTTCGACGAGCTAAGGGGCTTGTGCCGGCCCGATGCATTTGTGCTGCTACTGGGACCCAGCGCCCCGCTGACACCCGTGGCCTTTGAGATGGGCATCGATGCCGTCAGCGGCACGCTCGTCGAGAACCCGGACCAGGTGCTGCGCACCGTTTCCCAAGGCGCCACATTCCGGCAGATCAAGCGCGGCGGTGGTCTGCGCCTGCTCACCTGGGTCCGCGCGTGAGCAACGACTGGAGGACTTTGCATTATGATTGACCTGTTGCCACAGATCCAAGACTGGTTCGAAGCTGGAGAGGAGATTGCCGTCGCGACCGTCATCCGCGTTGCTGGCTCGGCACCGCGCCCGGTCGGCGCCCGGATGATCGTCTCTGCGTCGGGTCATATGGCCGGCTCGGTGAGCGGCGGCTGCGTCGAGACCACCGTCTTTGGCGAAATGATGGATGTACTCCAAGGCGGTCTACCGCGAAAGCTGCACTTTGGCATCACCGACGACATGATCTGGGACGTGGGGCTGGCCTGTGGGGGCACGATCGATGTCTTTGTCCAGAAGCTTGACCCCGAGCTGGTCGGGACCCTGGCCGAACAGGTCGAGCAGGGCAACGGCGTGGCTCTGACGATACGAGTGAGCGAAGATACCATGCTGGGAAATACGGCGCTGGTCGTCCGCAACGGCACAATGCTGGGAGAGGTCGACCCAGATACCGTCGAACTGGCCCAGCAGATGATCGCCGACCGGGTCGAAACGGGCAGCCTGCACGAGATCGAACCCGGTGCAGAGGTTTTTATCGAGCCCTTCTTGCCACCCCCGGTGCTGCTGATCGTCGGTGGCGTCCACGTCGCCATTCCCCTGACCCGCTTTGCGACAATGTTGGGGTTTTCCGTGACCATCATCGATCCCCGTGCCAAATTTGCCAACCGCGAACGCTTCCCCGAAGCCGACCGGGTCCTGCTGGAATGGCCGGATGAGGCCTTTGAGCACCTGCACGTAGATGACGCAACCTACGTGGTCCTTTTGACCCACGATCCCAAAATCGATGAGCCAACGCTGGCTGCCGCCCTGCAGACGGATGCCGCCTATATCGGCGCCATCGGCAGTCGCAGCACGCACGCTGCCCGCTTTGAGCGGATGGAGAAATGGGGCGTGACACCAGAGCAATTGCAGCGCGTGTATGCCCCCATCGGCCTCGACCTGGGCGGCCGTAGCCCCGCAGAGACCGCCCTGAGCATCATCGGCGAGGTGGTGGCCGTCAAGAACAAGCGTAGTGGCGGCTCATTGCGCGCCGGCCGCGGTCCGATTGGCCACCATGTTCAAGACTCAGAATCCGCGACGTGAGCGCAATGTACACCGACCGACTGCTCGATCACTACAAGAACCCGCGGAATAAAGGCCTCCTGGACACCCCCGACTTGGCGGCCGAGGAGTACAACCCTTTATGTGGCGACCGGGTGACCATCCAACTCCGCCTCGAGCATGGCCAAGTCGTAGAGTCGCGATTTGATGGACGAGGCTGCGCCCTGTGCCTGGGGGCAGCCTCGATCCTGACCGAAGTGATCCACGGCCAGAGCCTCGAAACACTGAGGGAATTGGGCAAAGACGAGTTCCTGGCCGAATTGCAATCAGAGCCACGCCCCTCGCGGCTCAAGTGTGCCCTGCTACCTTGGATGGCCTTCCGCCACGCAGCGTATGGCGAAGAGGACTGGCCACTATAGTCCACCAGGATTGCCATCTCGCCACCCGCGCAGCTGTGACGGCTTGGCCGCGCCCCCCACAGACAAGCCCACAGCAACCTGGTGAGCCATACAGTCGCGCCACTGGCCTGCCTGCGCCAGCCAAGTGAATCCAGGCATCTCCTCCCCTGGAGTTTATCGCCCAGCTTCCCCACCTAGAATCCCCAATTTGGGGGATGAACCTCCAGCGAGTATGCGTTATACTGATCATGGTACGCCATGAGGCTAGGCCCTGGATGCACTCGACGGTTGTGGTAATGTCAGATTCCTGAGAGGATGTGGTCTTGATCGGCGCCGGAGCCGTGATACAATCAAAGGTAATCGGCGCTCAGCGCACGGGGCGAGGAATTGTTATGCCCCACCATACAGGACACGAGGGAGGTGCCCTTTGATGCG
>JASFOV010000094.1:0-11485 GCA_050116355.1 Anaerolineae bacterium | reverse complement strand
ATGATGGCGCGCCTTTCACGGCCGGTGACGTGGCCTTTACCGTGCAAGCTATGCAAGATCCGGGCTATCAAGGTGATCCCAACCTAAGCGAACTGTGGAAAAATGTAACCGTATACGTCGTGGATGACTACACGGTACGGTTCACGTTGGACGAGCCATTTCCCTCATTCCTCTACTACACCACTGTTGGCTTGCTGCCCCTTCACTTGCTGGGCAATGTGCCTGCGGCCGAATTGCCCAGCCACCCCTTCTCCACAGAGGAGCCTGTAGGTACGGGGCGCTTCAAGGTTGTGCGCCGATCGCCTGATCAAGTGGTGCTGGCCGTCAACCCGGATCATTGGCGTACCGAGGAATTCTATCTGGAAGAAGTGGCATTTTGGTTCTATGGCGATTGGGATAGCCTTCTGGTAGATTACGAGCAGGGCGTGGTGCATGGATTCCATCCGCCCGGTTTGCAGGAGCTTGCCGCTCTGGTCGAAATGCCGTCCTTGCACCTGTACTCTGCTCAGTCGGCGGGATATGGCATCGTCTATTTGAATCTTCAGAGCGAGTCTTTGCCATTCTTCCAAGAGAAAGAGGTCCGTCAAGCACTGTTGTATCTCCTGGACCGGCAGGCGTTGATTGACGAGTCGTTGCAGGGTCAGGGGGTGGTCGCGCACAGCCCGGTGCTGCCCACTACTTGGGCCTACGAACCAACCGTCCAGCAGTATGGGTACGATCCTGAGCGGGCCGTTGGCTTGCTGGATGCCAGCGGGTGGCAGGATACCGATGCTGACATGATCCGTGATAAGGAAGGGGTGGCATTGGCGTTCACCCTCCTGACCAGCGAGGACCCAGTCCGGTTGCAGATGGCCCAGCAGATTGCCGAGCAGTGGCGGGTTGGTGGTGTGGATGTCACGGTGAGGCCAGTCAGTAGCAATGCGGAAACCGACCTTGTATGGGCTCGGGACTATGATGCGGCCCTGATCGAGGTCAGTCTGTCAGCGGACCCCGATCCCTACCCGCTGTGGCATTCCACACAAGGGGAGTCGGGCCAGAACTTTTCTGGTTTCGCGAACGAAGAAGCCGATCTCTTGATGGAGGCTGGACGCGTGACCATTGATCGGGAGGAGCGCGCCGAGCTGTATCGAAGCTTTCAGCATCTATTTGCTGAAGAGGTCCCGTCACTCCTTATCTACTATCCGATCTATACCTATGCTGTTGACGAAAAGGTGGAGGATGTGCAGCTGTCGCCGATGTTCCATGCCAGCGACCGGTTCAGGAATGTTGCGAATTGGTACATGAGAACTGAAGATGTTGTGGTCAACGGAACTGAGGAGCTTGACAAAAGCAGCGAATAATGGTAAAGTAACGGGGCTTGCCGAAGTGGCGGAACAGGCAGACGCGCTGCGTTCAGGGCGCAGTGGGCTTTATGCCCATGTGGGTTCAACTCCCACCTTCGGCACCACATCCCGGCACTTGCAGCCGGGTTTTTTCTCTCCGGTAATAGGACCAAAGTCTCCCTTGACTTTCTACGAGATTTAGGGTACACTGGGGGTGGAGGCACCCATTGTGACCGGTAAACTGGTAAATCCTCTGTTATTTGTCCGAATTCTGTTGATCTTGATGGTAGTTGTCATCATCTACCTGGTTGCTGGCTTTGTCCGCCAGGTGGGAATCAGCCAGCAACGCAAGGCGGAACTTCGCCAGATCGAGCAGAACATTGCCATAGCGGAGGAAGAGTCGGACCAGCTCGACCAGCGCCTGCAGTATGCCAACTCGGATGAAGCGGTCATGCATTGGGCTCTCGAGAATGGATGGGGCAAGCCTGACGAAGTACTCGTCGTCCTCGTAGAACCGGCCAATGCGGTGGCTACCTCTGCAGATGATACCACTGGAGCCGAGAGTGCACCGGCTGGTTCCCCCCGTGATTCGTGGTGGGATCTGTTCTTTGCCCAACGCTAGCACAATTGCATCAGGTCCAAGCCGTGGGTTAGACCACCCCACGGCTTTTTTCTTTGTACGCTTGGCAGTCCAGACTGGCGTGCAGGTCGAGCGCTACCCCTTCCGGGCCTGTCTCGGTTATTCGCTCTCGGCCAACACGGCGGGCTGAGGGGATGGTTCTGGGGTGCTCGTCAAACGGTTCAAGGCGCCGGTGAGACCGTCGGCGATTTTCTGAGCGCCCGTTGCCAGGAGCTGTGTGCGCGTCTCTTTGCCCTCCGTGGACAGGAGGTAGCTGCCAAGGGAACGAAGGAGGGTCGTCGTGCGAAAATCGGGGTGCAGCTTACTTGCAGCACCCAGCAGATCGATCATGCGTGCCAAGTCTACGCTTTCGGTTCCATTGCCATTGGAGCCCGCAGCTAGTTTCGACGCCAGTTGCCGGCGCGTCTCCTCACCCCTAGGCGACAATAAGAAGGCTACCAATTTGTCGAGTATGGCTCGACCGGAGAGGGATGGGTCGGAAGAGATCAAGGGCGCCAGGTTCTCAACATGCTGGGCAGTGTCTTGCGGATGGCTGAACAAGTCATCGACGAGTGCCCGCCGCAGGGCCGCGCCTTCGGGTGACAGGATCATGTCGAGTGCCGGTTCGACCAGCCCCTCCGTCTTTAGGCGAAACCCGGTGTCGCGTACAGCCAGTTCGGCTATTTGCTGGAGGCGTTGCCAGTCTAGGGCGCCATGCTCGGTCAGCAGCTCGTCCATCAAGCGTTGCCGCACGTTGGGGTCGGGGAAGGTGAGCATCATGCGGGCGGCATAGGGAGCCGAGACCGCAAACAGGTCAAAGTCGGGATCGAGCTGTAGGCTTATGCCCTCCAAGGTCATGATGGAGCGCACAATATAGGCAAAGTCAGCCGGCAGACGGAACTCGTACTCATAGATCAAGGGGGCAAAGGCGTAGGTGACCTCCTGGAAAGAGGTGCGACCCTCAGGCTGGCCAAATATTGCGCCAAAGAGCTCGGTGGCCAAAGGCAGAATCTCGTCCCATTGGGCATTGGGCCTCAGGAACCCCAGTGCAATCAGGTTGTCCTTCAAGTTCTCCGGCCGGCGGTTGATGACGTCCACAAAGATCTCAATCATCCGCAATTTCTGCTCGTCTTCGATGATGCTCATCATGCCAAAGTCGAGGAAGACCAAGGTACCATCTTCCGGGCAGACGAGTAGATTTCCAGGGTGCGGGTCAGCATGAAACAGACCATGTTCGAAGAGTTGCGTAAGGTTGGCCCGGACGCCGTGGCTCAGCAGAAGCATGATGTCGACGCCGGCGGCCTGCAGGGCTACGGTATCGGTGACCTTGATGCCATCGATGTACTCTGTGGTCAAGACCCGGCGGTTGGTGAACTCCCAGTACACGTGCGGAGCATCTACGCCAGGCAGACCCTCAAAGTTGGCCCGAAAGCGTTCGGTCAGGTGTGCCTCGTGTATGTAGTCCAGTTCTTCAAAAAGCTTGGTCCCAAACTCGTCGACGATGGAGACCCAATCCTGGTTTCGGCTCAACCGTGGGTAGCGCTCAACCAGGGCGGCCACGCGGCGCACCAAAGCCAGGTCTAGGCTGATGACCTGCACCAAGTCCGGGCGCTGTACCTTTACGGCGACCTCATCGCCTTCGAACGTTCTGGCATGGTACACCTGCCCCAGGCTAGCAGCGGCAAAGGGCCTGGGTTCAATGCTATCAAAGAGCGTCTCGGCCTTCCAGCCTAGCTCCTGTTCGATACATTCAAATGCAATTTCGTCGGGAAAGGGCGGAAGCCGGTCGTGTAAGGTGGCTAGGACTTCGACGTACACCAGCGGCAATAGATCGGGGCGCGTGCCTAGAGTTTGTCCAACCTTGACAAATGCCGGACCCAACCAAACCAGACGCTGCAGAAGCCATTCGGCGCGATGGCGTTGACGGTCTTCCTGGGTCTCTCCACGCCTATATGTCCACGACCAGCGGTCTACCATGCGGAAGTAGAGTCCAACCAGCAATACACTCAAGATTTGGAGTACACGCCATACGGCACGCCATACGCCGGCTTGCTTCAAGCGTTGCTGAACATATTCAGGTGTATACGGTCGTTCCAGTGGTATGTCTGTCATGCGCGCAAGTATAGCACAAGCGGTCTACCGGATCAAGTCACCGGCAGCAACCGGTTTGTAGGTTGCAGGACTGTATCGCTGGAGTTGGGCCTCACCGGCCCCCTACAGCCAATTCCTATACGTGAACTGACAACCAAAGTTGCAGAGAACAGGTGGCGCCGAACCGGGACAAGGGCCAGGGGCGCTATAACATCTCGACAAATGCCTGTAAGCGGGTGCGCAGTGCTTCCAGGCTGGGAGTTTGCTCCATCTCTAGTATCAGGTGGGGCAGCCCGGCGCGCTCCAGATCGGGCTGGACGAGTGCATACTCGAACGCATAGGGCTCACAGAACTTTTCGATGACAAAGACGACGCCGTCGGCGCCCGTCTGGCGTACTTGTTCCAGCAGGTGCTGGCCGGGCTGATAGTCCGGCTGGAGCTTGGTCGGACAGGGGGGGCGCCTCAAGTAGTAGTCGGCCAGGGCGCTGATGGGATCATCGGCTGTCCCGATCTGGTCGTGGAAATGGCGCGAACCACTGCATAGATCGTCACCAGCTATGCGTGCGTCGGACTCATCGATCAGGGTCAGTAGGCGAGGTTCGTCCAGGAGAGCCCCAGCGAGAAATAGGCTAGGACCCTGGGCCGCAGGGGTGCTCTCCGGGTCGTGTGCTGGCGTGTCAAGCAACTGCTGGAGCAGGGGGTTGTATATTCCTCGGGGCATGACTTGTGCGGCGTCCAAGATGGCGTAGTAGTCTGACGCGCTCAGTTGGGTGCGAAGTCGGTTGAGGGAAGAGATCATGCGCCGCGTCTCGTCGTACAAAGCGATGCTGGCCTCCAGGTTGGCATCGGTGATGGGCCGACCCATATGGGACGAGAGGCTCGCGCGAAAGCGGTTCAATTCGGCAATGAGGTATGGACGTGCGGCTGCGCTGCCCAGGTTGGCCGGTTGCATGACTGCGTCCACAAAGTAGTTGGTTTCCTGATTCAAGCGCCACAGATCTGCCTGGGCTTGCATCGCATCGCAAGTATGGGCAAAGACGGTCCCGATCAGAAACTTGAGGTCGCCACCCAGAGCCTGGTCGAGCGTACTTCGACACAGCGCGCAAGTGAAGGACTGAAGGTGAGCATCCACGTGCTGCAAGGGAGCATTACTGCCTCGCAACCTGACCGGCATGATACCCGCTGCATGGATGAGTTCTTCGGGCACGTAGCTGCACAAGTAGCCCATCGCTTGGTAGCCGGGATACCGCTGCGGCCATTCTTGGATTGGCGTGCGCGCGGCTTCGATTAGTGTCTGAAAGAGATTCATGGTGGCTTCATCCGCTCTGTGCTTGGATGCCGCTCGTGGGAGCTCCAAGCGGATCCGCTCGGGAAGCTGCCGTCAAAGATGCTCGGCTTAAGGCAGTTGGAGAACGCAATCGATGGCCTGGAGTTGTTTGAGCAGCTCGGCCCTCGAATCCCCGGCGGCCGTGTGAATTACCAGGTCGGCATTGTAGAGGTCCAGGTGGAGTCCCACATAGACGACATCTGGGGAGTCGTTCAGCCAGGCGCACCATACCTGCTGAGGTGGATAGGGGAGAGTCGAGAGATTGGCTCGCACTGTTTGCGTGGGGCCAGCATCGGTCTGGAAGTGAAGGCTAGCGCCGTACGCAATCCGGCTCATCTCTGGCTCAAAGTTCCAAGGTTGCCTGGCCCGACTCCAACCCTCCACTTTTGCATCGTTGAAGGGATAGACTGCGGCGATATAGTGCTCAACTAGGGCTTGGACGTCAGCGGGCAGAGTCTCTTCCTCGGGAATCTCGGCTGCTACAACCACAACCAGGACAACGAGCAGGAGTACAGGGACCAATAACCAGAATTTCCTTTTCATGGTCCATCTCTGTTGCTACGCTGTGGAAGATGGTGGGTGCAGCCACTCTACCACCATCTGCCGGTACGGCCTGCGCCGGACTTTGATCTCGGGACGCTTGGCCAGGAAGCGTGGCCCAGTCGCCATCACCCATTCTGTCATGTGCGTTCGCAGGCCCTCCGGGGTCCAGCGATGCTGGGCACCATCTGTGGTTTCGAAGCGCAACCGGATGCCGTCTGGCCCCTGCTCGACGTCTGCCTGGTGCCCGCAGATAGGGCAGATCGCTCGCTCGTTGTGCAGAAAGAAGGCATCGCAGCGGCAGATGGGGCAGACGTTGACCGGGACAGGGTCGCTGTCCAGGCTCCCCTGGCCGATCCGGCGGCCCAGCTCCAGAACTGTGGCCATCAGCTCGTCGTCGAGTAGCACTTCACCAGGACCCGGTGCGATGGCAGTCAGGCTGCCCGTGGGCCGAAAGCCCAACGCGGCGCTGAGGGCATTGAGATACGGCAAAGTTACGCCGCGCCAGTCATGAAGACCAGCGGTGGCGATGGCAATGGCAGGCCGAGTGCGAGGTAACGGTGTATCAACGCGTCCAGTGACCATCAGCAGCCGGTCGAGGATCAATTTGATCACGGCTGCCACGCCCAGAAAATAGGTCGGTGCGGCTACTACCAAGCCATCGGCGTCCTGAATGGTCTCAATCAGCCAGGACATGTCATCTTCCAGGGGACAAGGTTTGCCCCCAATGACACAACGCATGCATCCGGTACAGGATGCGAGGTCCAAGTCCGTCAGACGCAGAACCTGGATGGCTGCCCCTTCGGCTTGTGCGCCAAGGAGCGCCTGGCGGACCAGGAGATCCGAGTTGCCCCAAGGGCGTGCTGAGCCGATCAGGCCCAGAACCTGGGTCATTCCTGCTCTGGCTCTTCTTCTTCGGTCAGCGGCTCCGTGAGCGACATCATGGCAGCGATGTCTTGAGTCTCTGGCGTCTCCACAGGCTTGATCTCGTCCTCCAGTGCAGGCTCGGATTCGTCCTCCGACGCAGGCTCAGAGGGGGGCTCGGGCATTGTGTCCTCGACTGGCTCAGCAGAGGAGAGCTCACCAACCTCTTCAGTATCGGCCAGCGGCACGACCCACTCGTCAACGCCTGGCAACGGTGCGACCGGTCCAGCCAGACCTTGGCTGAGCGCCTGGTCAATGGTTAGTCCGTCGCGGTACATAGTCGCCAGTACGGGGCCCAAACTGCCGAGATTCATCTCTCTACGGGGTTGGAACCGGCTTGTCTCGCGCAGATCGTACAGCGCGTCCAGGTCGAGCGCGGTGGCAAAGATCCCTTCTGTTCGATTGGTGCCGGTTTGCATCAGCAGGCCGTCGCCCTTCTCCGTCAGCGATATGGGAGCCAGGAGGGCTGATTGTCCGTAATACTGCTCCATTCCTGGGCGTTCCAGGTAATCGGGGCCTAGTAGAAAGCTGGCTGCGCCGTAGACTTGGTTTTCCTCAACCCGCATCGACAGAGCGGACCGGACCGCTGATGCTGGGGCCGCCCCTGGGCTGGCTACCATGCTGACAAAGAGATCCGCTCCCTGAATGGCCAGCAGGCGGCCCAGCTCGGGATAGAGCACGTCTTGGCCGATTAGCAATCCCAACCGTCCCCACCGGGTGCCGATTGCAGTCAGGTCTGTCCCAGGTGTGGCCCACTCGACTTCACCTGCCGACAGATTGAGTTTGTCTTGGTAGCCCAGCACTTCGCCGTCGAGGTCGAACACGTACGCCCGGTTGCGAATGGCATTCGACTCGGCATCATATAGGTACAAGCTACCGCCGATGATGGCGGTGCCGAACTCGCGTGCCAGCTGGCCAAAGGTGTCGATGTAGAGGTCAAGCAGTTCGTCGCTTCGCTTGTCCAGTAGTCGCTTCAGACTGCCCAAGAAGCCGCCACCCAACGCGCCGGCTGTGGCCCCAGAGAAGCGCCCCAGGCTCCGGCTCACAAAGCCGGCCTGTGGCTGTTTCCCCTGGTCTGCGCGTTTTATGAAGCCGAGCTTTACCTGGTTGATCAGTAGCGGGGCGAGCATAACACCGGCCAGTTCAGGAAATATGACTAGCTGGGCGCCCTTGGCTTGCGCTTGACGCAGGAACCGGCGAGCCTCGGTTTCAAATTCCTCCCGCGACGCCGGGATAAAGATCCGGGGTTGAACACAGGCTGTTACTATTTTCTCCATGAGCTGCTCCCTCACTTGTGATCTATCGTATATTATAGCATAGTTTTCCCTGGGCACAAAGCAACGGCAGGCGCGGACGGCAGCTAGGCAGCCACACTGTTGGTTCCTTGCATCTTTATCAGGATGGCACCCGATACGTGGGACGGCAGTCCTTCACTGCCAGCAAGTATTGCGGACTTCACACAATCTATTGTATTCACAGCTTGTAACATCTCGCTTTTTGAAGTATAATATGAGTGTTGAGGACTGGACGTGGCTTTGTATTAGTTCCTGCGACATTGGAGGATGTAGGCAGACTGCGTTGTATATAAACTTAATCCTGTCTGCCACGGTTGCATCTATCCTACTTCTTGTGGTATAATGTGAATGTCTGTTAGATTCATGATGTTTGGCTTGGAGTTGGAGTGAGCAGCGAGGGCACGATTGTAACCGAGTTGGATGCGCAGTTGCTCGATTTGGTCTGCAGCATCAGCCGTGCCGCCGATCTCGAGGCAGTACTCGACGTCTGCATCGAGCAGATCGGCCGTTTGGTTGCCTGTGATGGTATCTCGCTCATGTGGTTGGAAGGCGACCACCTGGGCATATTGGCCAGCGCTGGGACAACGGCCCCGCTGCCGGGCCTGTCGCTGCCTGTCAACCAAATGGGTGCCGCCCGTATCGTCCTGGACAAGGGGCGCGTCGTCCTGGTACCAGACGTTCAGAAAGACAGCAGCTGGCAACCCGTCCCGGGGGAGCAACAGGTTCGCACCTGGCTGGGGGCGCCTCTTGAGGTAGAGGAGCGGATCACCGGAGTCCTGGAGTGCTCTGCGGAAGAGCCCGATCAATTTGGACCGGAGGAGGTCGACAAAGCCGCGGCTATTGCTCAGTGCATTGCACCAGCTCTCCACCAGGCCCAGCTACTCGATGATACACGCCAGCGCCTCCGAGAACTGATCGAGCCAAATTTGGATACCCAGCGGCCGGTCGTTGATTTGGCGTCGGAGATGCGGCCCTTGGTCCGTGAAGCGCAGGAATATGCCGGTGCACAGCATGCTTTTGTCTTTCTGCAGGAGGATCAAAGCTCTAGCTTGCACTGTGTGGCCGCAGCTGGACGCCTCCGGGATCAGCTCATGCAGCTCTCGCTGCGCGGGGATGGAAGTCTGGGTGGCTGGGGCACGCCCCTGGTCCAGTCAGGAGACTGGCTCGGAGCAGGTCCCTCAGACCAAGAATTGCTGGTGTCCCTTGGGCTTGAACAGACGTTGATCTTGCCTCTGCGCGCCGGAGGGCGCCAAAGAGGTATGTTGGGTGTAGCTGAACCTCAGATTGGCTCTGCGTTTACCAAAGATGCCATCAGGCTGATGACTCACCTGGCTAGCCAGGCATCGCTAAGTGTTGAGCGGATCTACCAGGCGCGGCTGGTTTCCCAACGGTATGATTACGAAGGGGTATTCCAGTCTTCACCTCTGGGGGTAGCTGTGCTGACCATCAAGGGTGACATCCGGGTCTCGAACCCTGCGCTTGTGGCTCTGTTGTCCCGGCCGGATCGCCATCTGGTGGGACGAACTCTGTCCGACTTTTTTGTGGCCGCGGACAGGCAGCGTCTCCTCCACGCGTTGGAAGACGTAGCTATCACCGGCAAACGCCAGCAGGTGGACGCCCGGGTTCCGACCTCTCAGGGCGACCAGCGGCACGTACGGATCTCGTTGTCACTGGCCCGGTTCTCCGAGGATGTCGGCGGCAATTTGGTGGCTATCCTGGAGGATGTGACAGCCCTTAAGATTCTGGAGAGGGAGCGTGTCGAGCACCTGCGCGAGCTGAGGGACAAGAATGCCTTGCTGCAGGAGCTGGATCAAGTCAAGTCCCGTTTCGTATCCAATGTGTCACACGAACTGCGAACACCGTTGGCCGTAATCAAGCTATACGCTACCCTGGCTCGCAAGGGTCGGCCGGAGAAGCAGTCGTACTACTTGCGCACCATCGAGCAGGAAACTCAGCGCTTGGAAACAATGGTGGAGAATATCCTCGATCTGACGCGCTTGGACCGGCATGCCCTGCGCGTGCATGCTGAGATGATTGACACCGAAGAAGTCATTGACCAGGTGCTGGAAATGTACGAAGAGACGGCGCAGAAGCGCAGTATCGAACTGCGGAATCACGTCACGGAGGACCTGCCTCTTCTGTGGGCTGACAAGAATCACCTGATCCAGATGCTGACCAACTTGGTTGACAATGCGCTAAAGTACACGGCACCCGGTGGAGAGGTGTGGGTGGCTGCCCGTTCGGTTCAGCAAGAGGCCGAGCCGATGCTGGAGATCGCAGTCGGTGATACGGGGCTGGGTATCCCCGAAGAGGAGCAGCAGCAGGTATTCGAACGATTCTACCGGGGCAGTAACAATAACCCCGGGTCGACGGGGACGGGCCTTGGCCTGGCCATTGTCCGCGAGCTAATGGTGCAGCATGATGGGTCGGTGACGCTCAAGAGTCAGCCGGGTGAGGGTAGCACGTTTGCGCTGCGGTTCCCATTGCGGGATCCGGACGACGTTGCGGATGCTGAGGATGAGATGGCAGGTGTCGCTGCGGTAGAGAACGGTGTGGCAGCGGCGCCAGAGGGGTGGATGGAATGAGCAATCTCAAGTTGATGATCGTAGATGACCACGCCATCTTTCGCGAGGGCCTGCGAGCTCTACTCGATATGGAAGACGACTTTGATGTCATTGGTGAGGCGAGCCATGGCAAAGAGGCGGTAGCTATGGTTGCGGACCTTCCGCCGGACGTGGTCCTGCTCGATCTGCACTTGCCGGACGGCAGCGGGTCCGAGTTTTGTCAGCAGTTGCTGGAGATCAGCCCCAATTCTAAGGTGCTGATCTTGTCCGCCTATGATGATGACCAAGAAGTCAGCGCGGCGCTAATTGCCGGCGCTTCCGGGTATGTACTCAAGACGGTGGGCGGCGAGCGTCTTGCGGACAATATCCGTTCGGTGCACCGGGGCGAGATTTTGTTGGCGCCCCCGGTGGCGGCCAAGGTGATCCAGCAACTGAGCCGTGTCAAGACAGAGACCACACGCCGGGAGGAAACGTTGGATGCGCTGACTCCGCGCGAGCGGGAGGTGTTCTCCTTGGCGAGCCGCGGCTTGAAGAACGCAGAGATTGCGGATGAACTCTACCTGAGTGAGAAGACGATCAAGACCCACCTGCGCAATATCTACAACAAGCTGGACTTGGCGAGCAAAGCTGAACTCCGGCTTTTTGCTGTGCGCATGGGACTTTCGCCCGATGGCGGAATCGGATAGATTCATACTCTGTTTGTACTACGTCGTACGCCATAGGTTCAGCAAACTTAGGTCCAGACATCCTCCCCGGGGGGGATGTCTTTTTTTCTCTCGCATGTTATTATGTGCATAGATATT
>JASFOV010000093.1:0-11494 GCA_050116355.1 Anaerolineae bacterium | reverse complement strand
CTAGATGAAGTGATCTTTAAGCCGATTCCGGACGAGACCGTACGGCTGACCAACCTGTTGGCCGGCGAGGTGGACTGGGTGGATAGCCTGCCCCCGCAGCGCGTCACCGACCTGGCCACCTCCGGCGAGGTGATCGTCGACAAGGTCAGTGGTGGAGACTATTGGTACATCGGCGTGAATACCACCCGGGAACCGTTCGACGACGTGCGCGTCCGGCAGGCGATCGCGTACGCCATCAACCGTGCTGACGTAACCGCGGCGGCCAAATGGGACACGGCCAAGCCAAACCAGGGCCCCATCTCATCGGACAGTTTCTGGTACTATGACTACCAACCCTACGATCAAGATCTTGAAACAGCCCGCCAATTGCTGGCGGACGCCGGCTACCCGGATGGCTTTGATACCGAGTTCATGCCCACCTCCTTCTACGAGGAGACGGTGCGCTCCGCTCAGGTGCTGCAGGCCCAACTCAGCCAGATCGGCATCAACGCCGACATCCGCACGCTGGAATGGGGCACCTGGCTCGAAGAAGAGGGTGCTGGCAACTTTGATATGTACATCTGCGGCTGGTTGGGCAACATCGACCCCGACGACTTTTTCTACGCCCAACATCACACCGATCAGGTCTTTAACTTCACCGGCTACAGTAATCTTGAGGTTGATGAACTACTGGACGCTGGCCGGACAGAGACCGATCAAGAGGCACGCAAAGACATCTACGACCAGGTACAGCAGGTGATCATCGATGAAGCGCCCTACGTCTACCTGTACAATCCGTCGGTAGTGAACGCCTGGCAACCCCACGTGCGCGGCTACCAGGCTCTGCCCAGCGCTGCCATCCGCTTCGAGAATGCCTGGCTGGATCGATAACCACCGTTCCCATTCAGTGTATCCGTCGCAGGCCTCGGAGGCAAATGCCTCCGAGGCCTGGCAAGCCGCTGCAACCACGTTCAATCTACAGTAGGAGGGCACACACCGCATGACCGAGTTTCTGGTCCGTCGCTCCATTACCACATTGCTGGTGATGCTGGGTGTGTCCTTTGTAGTCTTTATGATCATCCACCTGGTGCCCGGCGACCCGGTGCGGGTCATGTTGGGCTTGCAGGCCGACCAAGCCAAGGTAGAGGAGATTCGCCAGCAAATGGGCTTTGACCGCCCGCTCCTGGTGCAGTATGTCGACTGGTTGTGGAGTGCCCTGCGCGGCGATCTGGGTGAAAGCATCATCACCGGCCAAAGCGTCACCGAGGCTGTGGCCCAGCGACTCCCAGCCACGTTGTCGCTGGCGCTGGCCGCACTGCTCATTGCCCTGATCATCTCGCTGCCGGCCGGCATCATCTCGGCCGTATATCCTCGTAGCGTGTGGGATTATACGGCCATGTTCTTCAGCCAGGTAGGGGTATCTATCCCCGACTTTTGGATGGGCATCATGTTCATCCTCATCTTCTCCTTAGCCCTGGGGTGGCTGCCCCCTTCGGGCTTTGTCAGTCCAAGGGAGAGCGTCTGGGAATGGCTGCAGCACTTGATTCTGCCAGCTTTGACCGTGGGATTGATCAGCGCCTCGATCATGACCCGCTTTGTGCGCTCGGCCATGCTCGAGACACTCCACGAGGACTATGTGCGGACTGCGCACGCCAAAGGGCTGGCCGAGCGGGTCACCCTGATGCGGCACGTGTTGCCCAATGCCTCGATCCCCATCGTGACCATTGTCGGACTACAAATGGCCTCCCTGCTAGGTGGTGTCATTATCGTCGAGATCATCTTTGCCTGGCCAGGACTGGGCCGCCTGGCATACGACTCGGTCATCCGGCGCGATTATCCGATGGTCCAGGGGGCGGTGCTGCTGGTGGCACTGTCCTTTGCCCTGATCAACCTGCTGGTCGATCTGCTCTACGCTTATCTCGATCCACGGGTCAAGTACTGATCGAATAACAAGGGATATTTAGATGAGCACCAGCGATTCAGCGACTGTCAAACTTCCGCCAGCCCAATCCCGCACCCGGGAGGTGTTGCGGCTGTTGCGCGGCAACCGGCTGGCCGTGGCTGGCGTGCTCATCATCGCCACACTCATCTTTTTGACCATCTTTGGGCCTTCCCTGTCCCGCTACGATCCGATCGCCCTGGACATGTCTGCCCGACTCCAGCCACCTAGCCTGGAGCACCTGTTCGGCACCGACGATTTCGGACGAGATGTGCTCAGTCGCGTGCTGTCCGGGGCAGCCGTGTCGCTGCAGGTGGGACTCATCGCTGTGGGTATCTCGCTGACGATTGGCACGCTGTTGGGAGCCATCAGCGGCTACTACGGCGGCTTGCTGGACGAAGGCATCATGCGCTTCATGGACATCCTGTTCGCTTTTCCAGCCATTCTACTTGCCATCGCCATCCTGGCCGCCTTGGGGCCAGGCGTCAGCAACGCCATGATCGCCATCGGTATCGTCTATATTCCTATCTTTGCCCGCATCACACGCGGCAGCGTACTCACCGTGCGCGAACAGGTCTTTGTCGAGTCGGCACGCTCCATCGGTTGTCGCGATTACCGCATCCTGGGCCGGCACATCCTGCCCAACGTGATGGCCCCCATCATCGTCGAAACCACACTGAGCCTGGCATTCGCCATCCTGGCCGAGGCGGCTCTGAGCTACTTGGGGCTGGGCACCCAGCCCCCAGACCCCAGTTGGGGCCGCATGTTGAGCGAGAGCCGAGCTTATATCCTGGACGCCCCCTGGCTCGGCATTTTCCCCGGCCTGGCCATCATGTTCACGGTCATGGGTTTCAACTTTTTGGGTGACGGACTCCGCGACGCACTGGACCCACGACTAAAACAAGTCTTGGAGCCAGGGCAGCGTGAATGAAGGAGGTCGCGCCCAGCGACTGTTCCTCCTCGCAGGCATTGGACTGATTTCTCTGGCGGGCATGGCCCTGGAGATCATCCTCACCCGCGTGTTCTCCGTCCTATTCTTCTATCACTACGTCTTTGCCATTCTGTCGATCGCCGTGATGGGCCTTGGCCTGGGGGCCGCACTCGTGTACCGCTGGGCCCCAGGATTGTCACCCAGGGAGGCCTTGAGCCGGGCCCAGCTCTTTGCGCTGTTGGCCGCGGCCGCTGTCCTAGGCTTGGCCTGGCTTGTCTTGGCCACGGTCGCCATCGATGGCCGGATTCTCTTGGCAAGCGCGTCTGCTGTCCCGTATGTGTTGCTGGGCATGGCACTGGCGACCCTGTTTTCCGCTCAACCTACAGCTAGCCCTACCCTCTATGGGGCAGATCTACTCGGCGCTGGCTTGGGCGCCATCGCGGCTATCTGGCTGCTGAATTGGCTGGGAGGACCCGGTGCGTTGCTGCTGACCGGCCTTCTGTTCAGTGCCGGCTCCCTCTGCTTGGGCTTGGCGACCGGCCAGGGAGTGGGCCGTTTACGGGTCGCTGCCACGGCCACGGTCGCGTTTCTCATCGGCGGTGGACTGGTCTGGGGTGACTTCGATGTGGACATGTCCCGGTTGGCGACACCGAAGCCGCTTACCCAGCAGCTCCAGAACGCCCCGGAAGCGCGCATTGTCTATTCACAGTGGGACGCGTTTGCCCGGACCGACGTGCTAGAATCGAGCGCCCAACCCTGGCAGAAGCAGGTGTTCATCAACGGGGCAGCCGGCTCGAGCTTGCCGCGCCTGCCCAACAGCATAGAGGAGGAGCGTCGTTTCCGGGAGGATATCGGCTATTTTCCTTTCAGCTTTTCCACACCGGAACGGGTATTTGTCCTTGGGCCGGGGGGTGGCAAGGATGTGCTCTTTGCCCTGCTGGCAGGCGCCCGCCATATCGTCGCAGTCGAGGTGAGCCCCGGTGTTGTGGCCGCTGTCCGGCACTTCTCTCAGTACAGCGGCGGTCTTTTCGAACACCCCTTTGTGACGATTACCATCGATGAGGGCCGGAGCTATCTACGACGCAGCCAGGAGCAGTTTGACTTGATCTCCCTCTCCGAGGTGATCGCCCTGACGGCTGAGCGGGGCAGCTACATACTGGCAGAGAATTACGTCTATACCACAGAAGCATTTCAAGATTACCTAGACCATCTGGCGCCGGGCGGGCGGCTGGTGCTCAAGCTATACGACGAATACACCCTCACCCGGGCCTTTACCACAGCGATCGCGGCCCTGCGCGAGAGGGGGCTCGACGACGTAGAAGCCACCCGGCGGATGGTCGTGCTGCTTGATCCCAGACTTGTTTCCCAACAAGCTCCTTTTCGCAGCCCGCTGCTGATCCTTCACCGCGACCCGCTCACACCAGAATCCGCCCGGTCCCTATTGGCTACTATCGAAGAAGCAGGATTCATCCCGCTGTTTGTGCCACATGTGCTTGAACGCCCCCCCCTGGCCGGCCTAACGAGCGGTCAAACGACACTTGAAGATCTGGTGACGAATTTCGAGCGCGCCGACGTCTCGCCGACCACGGACAACCAGCCCTTTTTCTACGAATTCCGCACCGGTTTGCCGGACCTCCTCCGACAGTTGTTGGTGGCTCTGGCTGTAGTAGCGGCTCTCGGTATTGGTTATCTGTGGTGGCTGCGACGCAGGGCAGAGGGCCCCTTCTGGCTACCGGTCCTCTATTTCGGCTTGTTGGGTATCGGCTTTATGCTGGTTGAGTTGGCCTTGATCCAGCAACTAACCCTGTTCCTGGGCCACCCTACGACAGCTCTCGCAGTCGGCCTATCCGCGGCACTGGTCAGCAGCGGATTGGGCAGCCTGGTGGGTGGGCAAGTCAACCGGGAAGAGCCTCAGCGCACCATCGTGCTCGCCGCTCTCATGGGGGGGCTACTGGCCCTGATCTACACACCCCTGGGGCCGATCTTGTTCAGGTCTTTGCTCGGTCTGGCCCAGCCACTGCGGATTGCCTTGGCCTTGGCCTTTGTATTTCCGATTTTCTTTGTGCTGGGCATGCCTTTCCCCTTGGGGCTCAGGGTGGTGGGCCGGCGAACAGGCTATCCACTGGTTCCGCTGGCCTGGGCAACCAACGGCTTCGCATCGGTGGTTGGCTCGGTCGGGGCCATATCCTTGGCCATCCTATGGGGGTTTGACGTCGTCCTGGCCGGGGGTGGCGTCATCTATCTCGCCACCGCCCTGCTCGCCAGAAAGGTGAACCTATGACCGGAACGGACGCGCAGGGGGCAGGGCTCCTCATCCGCGGAGGGTTGATCGCGACGGTTGACCGCCAGTTCCAAGGGGACATCCGGATCCGCGGCGAAACCATCGCCGAGATCGGTCGCGACTTATCCCTGCGCCGGGAAGGGGAACGGGAGATCCAGGCCCAAGGACTTCTGGTCCTGCCGGGCGGTATCGATCCCCATGTTCACCTGACCATGCCGCCCATGGTTCCGGCCATCCACCGCTGGGTCGACGACCTGGACAGCGGGTCCAAAGCCGCGCTGGCGGGAGGCATCACCACCCTGGGCAATATCTCGTTCCCCAAGCGGGGCGAAACGCCCCTGGCGATGCTCGAGCGTGAGTCGCGCTACGTCGAAGAGCAGGCTATCGCCGACGTGATCCTCCACCCGACTCTGATGCCACCCCTCGATGCGGCCATACAGGAATTGCCCCAGCTCATAGAGAAAGGGTGCACGACTATCAAGATCTTTATGCCCATGCCGGAATTTGATACGCATGTGGAGGCCTATCTGGCAGCCATCGAGGCGGCCGGAGAGCTGGACATGCTGACCATGATCCACTGCGAAGATCAAGCCATCCTGGCCGCTGCCAGCCGCGCTCTGTTGGCCCGGGGTCGCAGCTCCTTGCGGCACTATGCCGAGAGCCGGCCGGTCATCGCCGAAGTTGTTGCCACCCAGCGCGCTGTAGCCATGTGTGAAGCCGCAGGCGCCCCGGTTTACATCGTGCACCTCTCCTGCGAGCGGGCATTGCGTGTTTGCGCGGAAGCCCAAGCACGGTCTCTGCCGGTCTATGTTGAGACCCGGCCGCTCTACCTGCACTTTACCCAGGAGCGGTACCAGGATCCGGAAGGGGCCCTCTATGTGGGCCAGCCACCCCTTCGCGAGCGCAGCGACTTGGACGCACTCTGGTCGGGGCTGAACCGGGGCACGATCCACACGCTGGCCACCGATCATGCCCCCTGGACCCGCCAGCAGAAGCTCGATCCCACGCTGAACATCAGCCGGTTGCGGCCCGGCGTCAACAACCTACAGGTGATGCTACCCATGCTCTACTCGGAGGGGGTGAGCAAGGGCAGACTGTCACTGACGCAGTTCGTGGCGCTGACCTCGACGCACGCGGCCCAGCTGTTCGGCATCTATCCCCGCAAGGGTACGATCGCGGTTGGCTCAGATGCCGATCTGATCCTTTGGGACCCCATGGATAAGCGCCAAGTGGCGCGTAGTGATCTCTTTTCGCGGGCCGGCTTTTCCGTGTACGAAGGCGCTGAGGTGACCGGCTGGCCCCGGCTCACGATCCGTCGTGGTCAGGTGGTATACCAACGGGGGCAGATCACAGCGCAACCCGGGAGCGGCCAACGGATCCGGCGCGGTCGTTGGCAGGCTCCAACAGCCCAGCAGCAACGCTGAACTCACGGGGGATGCCAGAATCGGCGCGCGGGCGGTGTTCTCGACGTGCATCGGAACGCTCTGCCAGGAGGTGACTAGGGGGTTTGGTGCGCTCCCGCTTCCGCTCGAAGGATCTCGCGCATCCGTCGCCGGCGTTGCCCGCCGCTCACGCACTCCAACTCGCGGATGCCCAAGGGATCGATCTCCTCGCGGAGCAAGCGGATCTCCTCGGAGGTAGGCGGCACAGTTTCATGGACGTCCGGGGCGATGTCCAGGTCAAAGCCGGTCCGTCTTCGGATCGCATCCACGGTCACCCCGGGGTGGTAGCTGCGCAGGCGCATCCGCCCGGGGGCATAGTCAAAGACACCCAAGTTGCTGATCAGCAGACGCGGGCCGTGCCGCTCCCCTGGGCGAGCCGGATGGGGCACGCCCAGGCCACTGACCAAATCCAAGGTCTCGACAAAGACTGCCCGGCTGTGGCGCGGCACATACAAGTAGACGCGTGGATGAAAAGGGGTCAGATCTGCGATACCACCACAACCAGGCAGGCGCAGCAAGGGGGCCCGATACTCGCCAATGGCGATGTTGTTGGTGTTGCCAAACGGATCCACCTGGGCTGGACGAAAGAACTCTTTGGGACACAGCTTGGGCAACAGTTCGCACGCGCCCTCACCAAAGCTGAACACGGCTAGGGCCTGACCCAACCACAGCGCCTCAGCGCGGCTCAGGCTGAGGGGTGCACCATCCTGGCACAACGCATTGCCAATGGCTGAGGCAAAGACGATGCCTGGCGCGTGGGTGTACTTGGCCAGCATGTAGCCCGCGCCAACCAACGGGGTGGCAATCCCCTGGCCTACTAGCTCTCCATCTTCGACCTGGCGACTGATACAGATGCTCATCAGGTCGCCGATCGTAAAGTCCGTGGCGGTCGCCATCCGATCTACATCCTTTCCCGGTTCATGAACATCCAATCAGCACCTCAAGCATCTGTGCCCGTGCCGGCCGGCAACTGCACAAAGTTGGCCAAGTATGCATCAAACTCACCGGCGGAGCAAGCCTCTACATAGTCAACGATCTCCTCGCCATCCAACGGATAATCAGGGTAACAAGAGGTTGGCCAGGCGCCACGCGGCGCCTCCACCACAAAATCCACCCCAATCCCCACCAGTTCCAAAGGGCCATCCAGTCGATCCACCACCCGTTCAGCGGTTACGATCACCTTATCGGCAGCCAGCCCCAGTTCACGATCCAGAGCAAGGTTGCCGTGCACCAGTGCATTGCCCATCTGATCGGCGACAGGGGCATGGATGACCATCACATCCGCACCTAGAGCGGGAAAGGCGATGTATTCCTGGTCAGAATAGGGATCCTGGACGGTCTTGACATCCGGCCGCACTTGTGGCAGATCGGTCCCTAGCCAGGCCCGACTGGGCATGAACCCCACGCCTGAGAGGGTGGCTCGTAGTCCAAAGGCCAAACTGGCCTCTGTCTCTTCGATCACATCCAGTGCACCAGCAGTGGCCTGCTGGCTGAACATGGGGGCCAGGCCAAAGCCTTCTAAGCCAAAATAGCAGGTCCGTACCTTCCGCACCCGGCCGGCACCCACCAAGAGGTCGCTTTCAAAGCCACAGGTCAACGAGATCAGCGTGAGGTCGGTGATGCCAGCATCCAACAGCGCCCGGACAAAGGCCACCGGGCGGCGGTAGAGGGTCATGCCGCCCAAACCCAATGTGCTGCCCGGAGCCACACTCTGCACGGCCTGGTCCATCGAGATCAGTTTGCTCATGAATACAGCAATGCTGCTATCCTTTCACCTCAGGATCCTGGGGAACGACGAGACGATGCCTCGCCTGCAAAGAATCCGGCATATTATACCACAGAATCCATCTAGCCCAAGCCCTGGACCTCTCCAAATCACAGTTGAATGTGGAGCTACCGCCTCCTACCAGTGTAGAATTTCTCGCCTTGATCCCCTGATCTCCTTCTGGTATAATAGGCTCCAGTACGCGACCGGCACCAGTCCATTGCCCAGCTTGGCGCCATAGTACACAGCGCCTCCAGCCAGCGGCAGACTGGCACGCGTCCGCTGACGGCTATACATATCCCAAGAGAAGGAGGAAGCTATGTCCCCACTAACAGAACTTTGGACGCAAATCGTGGAACAGTTCCAATCGGTAACCGCCAGTGCCCTGCCGCCGGTGGCGGCAGCCCTGCTTCTGCTGCTGGCCGGTTGGTTGTTCGCCCTTTTGGGCCGGGCCGTCGTCTCCGGATTGCTGCGGCGGGTTGGCCTGGACAGGCTGGCCGAGCGTTTGGGCGCCGATCGCGCGCTCAACCAGCTAGGGATTGAAATGACGGTCAGCAGCATTCTGGGCCGCGTGATCTACTGGTTCATCCTGCTGATCTTTGTCCTGGCCGCGGCCAACCGCCTGGGCCTGGTTGGCGTCACCGAGGCGCTCCGGATCTTTATTGGCTATCTGCCAAGCGTCCTGGCTGCGGCGCTGATCTTGTTCCTGGGGGTGGTCCTGGGCCGCTTTCTGGGCAACGCCGTGGGCACCTTTGCCGAACAGGCTGGCGTCAGCGGTGGGCGCGTATTAGGCCAAGCTGTCCGGTTTTTTGTCATTGCCTTGACGGTCATCCTGGCCATGGAACAACTCAATTTGGAGACCCAGTTGCTGAGCACCATCGCCGTGATCGCCATCGGGGCAGTGGCCCTGGCCATGGGCCTGGCCTTTGGCTTGGGCAGCCGGGACTTGGCACGCAGCATCATGGCCGGCTTTCACGCGCGGGAGGCTTTTCAGGTAGGGCAGCGTCTAACTGTTCGCCACCACACCGGGCAGCTGGTCCGGATCAATGCCGCCCAGGCCGTCCTGGAAACGGAGGATGGCTACGTGTCCCTACCCAATACCGTACTGCTGGAAGAGGAGATTTTGGTCCTAGACGAGACCGAGGGGGCGGCATGAGCCGCGATCAAGCCGCACGCGACGATCCTGGCGATCGCCGTGAACCCCCTGGTCGAAACACGGCAGCCCTGGCCGGCTTTTTGAGCTACCTGCTGGAAGGCAGTTTGACCCTGCTGGCTCCATCGCTCCGCGAGCTGGCAGCCCTGTCGCCAACGCCCACCGAAGCCGAGATTCCCGTAGAACACGTGCTGTACGAACCGCTGCGCGTGTTGGGTCCCCAAGTCGTCTACGGCTTGCGGCGTCTGATCGGCCGCATGAGCATCGTGCTGATTCTGACCCTAGCCGTCGTCCTGATGCCCCCGCTGCCAGGCC
Organism: Anaerolineae bacterium; assembly: GCA_050116355.1. Lineage (GTDB taxonomy): Bacteria > Chloroflexota > Anaerolineae > JAAYZQ01 > JAAYZQ01 > JASFOV01. Next base: position 1,689 of record JASFOV010000093.1, on the reverse strand, counting down.
TGCCACCAGAAGGGCAACGCGGCTTGGCGGCATTTGTCTTCACCGGCAGCATCCTGGCCCTTGAACCGGTGTCGCTGCCCATCGCAGCCCTGCTGGTGCCGGTGGCGCTGGTGTTCTTGGGCACCGGCACGGTGGACGACGCGCTGGCGGCCTTCTCCAGCCCTACCGTCTTTTTGATCCTGGCCAGCCTGTTCCTGGCCGAAGCACTGCGCAAGCATGGTCTGACCCGTCGCCTGGCGATGACAACTGTGGTCACCTCGGGCGGCAACACCCAAAGACTGTTGCTGGGCATCATGGCTGTGGCCGCCTTCTTCTCGATGTGGGTCGAAAACACGGCGACGGCCGCCATCCTGATTCCGGTGGCCTTGACCATCTCCCGTCAAATCCGAGATCCCGACAAAGCCCGTCCCTTCCTGGTCCTGCTGGTGCTGGGCATCGCCTACAGCGCCAGCCTGGGCGGCATGGCCACCATCACCGGTTCTGGCTCGAACGCCGTGGCCGCCCAGTTTTTAAGCGAGGTGAGTAGCTTTCGCTTCGTCGACTGGATGAAGTACGGTCTGCCGGCCCTGTTGTTGGTCTTTCCCGTCACCTGGTGGCTGCTGCTGCGGATCGTGCCGGTCGACATCAAGCGCCTGGATGTAGAACCTGCGCGTGCTGACCTTGAGAAACAAGGCCCCATGAGCCCCACTGAGCGGCAGCTCGTCGGCACACTGGCCGTTACCATCGTCTTTTGGATCGCAGGCAGCGGCATCGAGAAGCTTCTGGGGTTGCCCCCCACCTCACTATCGGCGACGTTGGTGGCCATCCTGGCGGTGGGCTATCTGTCGGTACGCCAGATCATCAACTGGGGCGATGTCAAGGGCGTGAGTTGGGGCATCTTTTTCATCATCGGCGCGGGTCTGTCGCTGGGCCAAGCCTTGACCCGGACGGGGGTGACCGACTGGCTGGCGACACTGATCACCCCCATCGTCAGCGGCCCACCTCTCATCGTCACTTTGCTGGTCCTGGTCTATCTGTCCGCCTTGCTGACCAACGTCCTGAACAACACGACAATTGCCGCTGTATTCGTGCCCATTCTCATCGCCATCGCCGAGACCGATCCAACGCTCAGTACGGTACAGCTCGTCTTGCCGGTGACCCTGGCCACCACATTTGGCTATTCGTTGCCTTCGGCCTCGGGCCGGATGGCATTGGTGGCGGGCAGTGGGATCATCGACTCAAAAGATATGATGCGCTATGGCCTGATCATGACCGCCATCAGCGCGGCGATCCTGGGGGTATACTTCTGGGTCGTCAGCTTGCTGGGGATGTTCTAGGAGGAAAAGGATTATGCGTATCCTGGTCATTGGTGCCGGCCGCACCGGGGCGCAGGTCTTGCGCCAGCTACAGAAAAATCCAAAGCTAACCATCCTTGTCGCCGACCCTAACGAGCGGCCCTATGCCGTGGAGCGGGGCATCATCCCCAGTGTGGATTATCGGGAGTCTTTGACGCCCCTGACACTCGATTACCTGCTGCAGAAGACGGAGCCCGATCTGGTCCTCCTGACACGGGCTCCTGGGGATCTGGGGGTCGGCGCGGCGCTGGGACTCGACATGCTAGCCGATTCGCTGCAAGATGAATTGGCGACCATCTCGGACGTGCCGATGATTGTCGTATCGCGATCATCGCCCGGCTGAGATAGCCATCTG
>JASFOV010000092.1:0-11531 GCA_050116355.1 Anaerolineae bacterium | reverse complement strand
GAGAGAAAGGTGAAGTACAGCCATTCCTGGCGGGCCTGGCTACTTTGCGCCCTGTTGCTTGCGGGCTGTGGGGCGGTTGCTGGTGAACCCTCGCCCACGGTGCCGCCGCCTGGAACTCTGGCCCCTGTGGCTGGGCCACAACCCTCTGCGGTGGTGCCTGCCGCCACCACCGCGCCTCTGTCCGCCAATCCCTTCCAGGTCGATCCTTCGAGTACGGTGGCGGAGAGAAGGTCCCCGGGCTGGACAACGTACCATAGCCTCAATCACGTCTACGATCTCGCCTTTGCACCCGATGGCACGTTGTGGGCGGCGACCAGCGGTGGCTTGGTGCAGTGGGTCCTGGATCCGGCTTCCTACCTTCGCTATCCGCTGCGGGCCACAGATCTGGCCGTGGCGCCCGATGGCACCGTATGGCTGAATACGCAGTGGGGCCTGTGCCATTTCGACGGCGCCCAGTGTACGGTCCATGCCGGTGACGGGGCGGGCCCCCAGACGCCGATCTTGGCGCTAGCGGTGACGGACCAGGGGACCGTATGGGTGGCTACCGGACAGGGGGCCAGCCGCTTTGACGGACAGGCCTGGAAAAATTACCCCTTGCCGGTGCCTGTCTTCGATCTGGCCCCAGCTGCGGGAGAAGAGGTATGGGCCGCGACTCCGGACGGTGTGGCGCATTACCTGCCTCAGGAGGATGCGTGGTTGGTATATGGCACCGAGCAGGGACTGCCTGCTTCCCAGGCGGAGGTCGTCGCCGCTCGGCCGGGTGGTGAGGCGTGGGCGGCTTTTGCCTGGGAGGGCCTGTACCGTTTTGACGGAGAGCGGTGGCAGCCGACCGGTGAGCCGCCCGGCGGCGCAGTGGCGGCCATCGCCTTTTCACCCAGTGGCACGCCTTGGGTGGGGACCGTCGGTGGTACGCACTATCCCGGTGGCAGTCTGTCGTACGGTAGCACCGATGGTTGGGTTGACGTAACAGAAGAAGAGGGCCTCATCTCTATCCGGTCGGTGGCGCTAGGGCCGGGCGATATCGTCGCGGCCAGCACCAGCCAGGGGTTGGCCCTCTATGAAGAGGACGCCTGGCATCTGCTGCGCGATGGACCGGCTGCGCAGCGAGTGACTTCTGTGGCTGTCACGCCCGATGGAGCGACCTGGTTCGCTTTTGGCGATCATTCCGTCGCAACACCCGGTCGGGGGGTGAGCCGATTGGATGCAGATGGCCAGACGTGGCGCTATTTTCTTGATGGTCAAGAAGTGACCGCTCTGGCCGTCGCGCCCGATGGCGCTCTGTGGGTGGGCACCGGCTGCGAGCTGCAGCGCTGGGATGGGCGTGCGTGGCGGCTGATGGGCCGCTGCGGGGACGATTTTCCCCAAGGAAACATCCTCGAGGTGGCGTTCACAGCCGATGGTGCCGCCTGGCTGGCCAATGGATTGGGCTTGGCCCGCTTCACCGGTAACGAGTGGACAACCTACGAGCTACTCGCCAATTCGGTGCTCGTTGCGCCGGATGGTCGGATTTGGATCAATGGCTGGGAAGGCGTCCAGGACTCGAACTATGTTGCCCGGCTCGGCGGCAACGAATGGACGACCTATCGTGTCTCTGACTCGTTCCCTGGCTCGTTCAGGGCCGAGGCCGTCACAGCGGATGGCCGGCTGTGGGGCATTGTCCCCGGTCGTGGGCTGGCTGCCTTTGATGGTCGTTCTTGGTCCGATGGCGCTTCGTGGAGGTTCTATGCTCCTGCTGATGACCTCGACGTGATGATGGTTCTGGGCAGGGCGCCTGATGGCACGCTCTGGCTGCGTACCGGCCCAGGTGTTGCCCGCCTTGACGCCACCAGGCTGCAAGATGGCGATGCAGCTGCTGCATGGACTACCTACGCTTTGGAAGATGGGGGAATGGAAGTAGGTCCCAGCGCTGTGGCGTTCGGTGCCGAAGGCACAATCTGGTTCGGGGCCACGCGTTTCGAAACCCAACGCTAGCTGAAGAAACGCCGTGCCAAACAGGCAGGCCTGGTCTTGGAGCGGTGGGCTGGCCCTCATAGACCAGCGAACCAGCGAAGATGCCGCCAGAGGGGGGAATCCTGGCTACTGATTGCGAATAAACAGAGAGCCTCCATCCTCTTAAGAGGATGGAGGCTCTCTGGTCGCTTGAGTCTTGGGTCTATCGAGCGCACCAGGCGTACATGATCTTGGGACGGGGTTCATTGCCTTCGCTGTTGGCCGCGAGCCGTGGTCTTTCCCCGCCTGTCTGGCCTCGTGGCTCCCCGGTGATGGCCGTCAAGATCTCCTCGGAGGGACAGCCTTTGACCACAAAGGAATCGGCGCCAGCGGCCATTGCTTCGGACTGGTGGAGCGCATTCATCGTCACGATGACAACCTTCAGCTCAGGCCACGTGCTCTTGATGATTTGTGTCGCTTGTAGGCCATCCATCCGCGGCATCAAGACATCCATGAGAATCACATCGGGTTGCGTTTCTTCTATCATCTGCACCGCCTGCTGCCCGTCAGCGGCTTCTCCGACAATTTCGACCTCGGGCCGGAGGGATAGCAGCGCTCTCAATCCGGTGCGGGAACGGGGCCGGTCGTCAGCGATCAAAACGCGGATAGGTGACCTCATGGCTCTCTCCATGTGCGTGCCGGGCCAGCAAAAAGCCGTGAGCCTGATGGCCCTTGGCTGGCAGACTCGAATCGTGACCGGTGTTGCTCAGCTTGCCAGGTGGTTGGCCGACTGGGTCATGGCTGATGGGCTTGTCGACTCGGAGTGTGCCTGCAACCGTTCGCCGTATGCGACCAGCCGCTGGCCCAACCAAGCCATGATGCCAGCCCAGCGCTGGCGACCAACGATCAGCTGTCGCTTCAGCCGGTCCGACTCGGCTTCCTGGATATTCTCTTTGACACGCGTGTGCATCGTCTGTTCTGCAACGTACAGTTCGCCATAGGGTATCATGCTTCTCCCTCCTATCTTCTGCTATCGCAGCTGTTCGAACTCGTATCCTCTACTGGTAAGGATACCAGAAGGGGCTTGATCTGTCACCCGCTGGGCGTGGAATTGGCCTACGCACAAGGACCACCTTTGCGGTGGTCCTCTCCACATTTTGCGTAGATTGCCTACAGCAGATGTCGCCCCAGCGCGCTACAACTCGCCATCTTCTTCCTCCAGGGTTGCCAGTCCTTCGCGCAGGGCATACAGGGCGGCTTGGGTGCGACTGGCCAGGTGCAGTTTGCCCAAAATGTTGCTCACGTGGGTGCGTACCGTGGCGTCACTGATGACCAGCCGCTCAGCAATCTCCCGGTTGTCCAGACCTTGCGCCACCAGGCGCAAGACTTCTACTTCGCGGGGGGTGAGTGGGTCTGGGGTGGGCGGCTGTTGCGAGGCGAACGATAGCTCCTGAAGCACTTTGCGGGCGATGAGCGGATGGAGCGATGATTCCCCCGTGTACACCTCGCGGATCGCCCGCACCAGCTCATCCGGGCCTGAATCCTTCAAATGGTAGCCCAGCGCCCCCGCCTTGATTGCGGGAAAGATCTTGTCCTCGCCGGCAAATGTGGTCAGGACCAGGATGCGGGCTTGGGGTTGATTGGCCGTGATGCGCCGGATGGCTTCAATGCCGTCCATCTCCGGCATGACCAGATCCATCAAGACGACATCGGGTTGGAGCTTTTCGAACTGGCCGATCGCCTCCCAGCCATTGACGGCTTCGCCTATGACTTCGATGTCGGACACCGTTTCAAGCACGGCCCGGATCCCCTTGCGGATAATGGCGTGGTCGTCGGTCACTAGAATGCGGATCACTCCAGGCTGGTCACTGTTCGTCGTCATGCGGATACCTCCACCTGTAATTGTGTTCCTTGTCCAGGGCGGCTGTCCACTGTCAGCGTCGCGCCTAACTCGGCCGCGCGCTCGGCCATGGCTGACAACCCCACCCCCCCTTTGTTCGAGACCGTGACCGGGTCGAACCCGACGCCGTCGTCGACAACCTCCAGGCGAACGCTCGCTCCAACTTGGCGCAAAGAGACCGTAATGCTACGCGCTTTGGCATGTTTCAGAGCATTGTTGAGCGCCTCTTGAGCGATGCGGTACAGCTCTTCCTCCGTACCGGGGGGCAAGTGGATCTCGCCCTCGACTTGAAGGTCGGTCTTCAGGCCGATTCGGCCCTCCACGGCCAATAACCGGTCCCGCAGGGCAGCCGCCAGCCCCTCTTCGGCCAGTACGGGAGGGCGCAATTCGTAGATGAGCAGTCGCATTTCGGTCAATGCTTCACGGGCCGTGCTCTGCAACTCGCGCAGGTGCTCGGCCACCCTGTCCACATGCCCTAGCTCTAGCTGGCCGGTTGCTGCCTCAGAGTACAGCGTCATGCCATATAGGGCCTGGGTCACTGAATCGTGCAGGTCGCGGGCCAGTCTCTGTCGCTCTTCGACTACCGCAAGTTGCTTGGCCTGTTGGTACAATCTTGCATTTTCAATGGCGATGGCTGCCTGTTGGGCGAACAGGTCCAGCAGGTGCAAGTCGGCCGCGCCAAAGCGCCGGTCCGGATCCGTGGTCACCGTGGTAAAGACCCCGATCAACCGCCCACCGACCGTCAGGGGGGTGGCCAGCGTGGCATGGATGTCCGGATACTGTGCCAGGCCCCCGGGCCACATCGCATAGTCCGCGATGATCAGCGACTGGCCGGTCTCAACCACGCGGCCCATCGCGCCCTCGCCGACTTTGTGCCGGGTGCCAACGTACGCATCACCCAAGCTATGACTGGCGACAATCTCGATCTCCTCTTGGTCTTCATCGTAGAGGCCAAACTCCCCGCCGGTCGCACTCAAAAGCCCGGCCGCGCGTTCCACGATGGCCTGCAGCAAGGCCGGCAGATCCAGCTCTGCGCTGATTTCGGCCATAGTCGAGCGCAGCGCTTCGAGTTCGTCGGCGCGCTGCCGTTCAGTTTCTAGCAGACGGGCTTTTTCGATAGCCACCGCTGCCTGGTTGGCCAGCGATTGTAGCACGACCAGGTCGCTGTCATCAAATGCGTCGAGGTCCAGGCTCTCTACATTCAGCACGCCGATGGTAGCATCTTGGGTCTGGAGGGGGACGGCCAGCTCGGAGCGCGACGGCGGCTCGATCTTGGTTGGCAGGAACCGCGGTTCTTGGCTCGCGTCGGGTACTAGGAAGGGGCGCCCTGTGCTGGCCACCCGGCCGGTGACTCCCTCCGTCCCGATCTTGACCCGCATCTCGCGGTTCTGCAACTCGTCCCAACCAGGGCCCACAGCTGCTTTGAACACGACATCGTCTCCCTCTACGAGACCAATGCTGACCCGGTGATAGCCGAGTGTCTCCTGGATCACGCGGGTGATCTGGCGCAGCAGCTCATCCACGTCCAGAATCGAGGTGATGTGGATGCCTACCTGGTTCATCAACCGGAACTGCTCGACTCGCTTCTGCTCGGTGGCAAAGAGTCGTGCATTCTCCACCGCGACGCCGATCTGGTGGCCGATGGAGGTCAGGAGTTCGATCTCCTGATCGGTGAACTCGCGGTAGCCAAGCGTCGCGATGAACAGGGTGCCAACTACTTTGCCCTTCGAGCTGAGTGGGACGCTGACCAGGGAACGAATTCCTTCCTCTCGCGCTACGGCCCGGGTCAGGCGCCGGTCCGCAGAGACGTCCCGGACTACCAGGGGCTGCCCTGATTGGGCCACGTGTCCAGAGAAGCCTTCGCCCAGCCGTAAGCGATCGATTTCGTTGACAAAGTCTGGTCCAAAGCCCCGGTGACTGACTATGGTAAGCTCTGCATGTCTCTCGTCTAGTAAATAGATCCCACCGGACGTGATCCCCATGACATTCAGGGTCTGGTCCAACGCGTCGTTCAAGATCTCTTCCAAATCCAGCGATCGACTGACCACGGCCGCGACTAGGTTCAGCGCAGCCAACTCTTCGGTCCTATGTGCCACTTGGAGCGCCAGCTCGCGACTGCGTGCCTCCACGCTCCTAACGCGCAACCGGTACGCGACGACGATTCCGGTCACCAGGAGCAGAGCAGCCGTGACCTGGAACCATCGCCGCTGCCAAACTGGGGGCACAACCGTGAGTGCCAGGGAGGCGCCTTCCTCGTTCCAGATTCCGTCGTTGTTGGAGCCCTTCAGCCGCAGTGTGTAGCTGCCGCCGGGGAGATTGGTGTATCGCCCGAACCGCCGATTGCCCGCCTCGATCCAGCCGTCGTCAAAGCCCTCAAGCATATAGGCGTATTGGTTCTTCTCTGGCTGCTCGTAGCTCAGGGCGGCGAAGTCGAACTCGAAAAAGTTGTTGGGCCAGCTGAGCCTGACCGGCGCTGCACCATCCGTGCCCTGGTCGAGTTCCACCGCTTCGCCGCCTTGCGTCAGAGAGGTGAGCACGATGGGCGGGATGTATGGATTGTCCTGAATCTGTTGCGGGTAGAAGGCATTGAAGCCGTTGACCCCGCCAAAGAACATCTCGCCACTGCGGCTTTCGTGGTACGATCCCTGGTTGAATTCGTTGCTTTGTAGCCCGTCGCCAACGTCATAGTTGCGGAAGGACGTTGTCTCGGGGTCAAATCTCGAGATGCCATGGTTGGTGCTGAGCCATAGATGGCCTTCTTTGTCCTCCAAAATGCCATAGACGGTATCGTTCGCTAGCCCATCGTTTTCCCGGTAGTGAACGAACGTCTCCGTCTCTCGATCCAATCTGTTGAGACCGCCGCCCCCGGTTGCTACCCAGAGCACGCCTTGCTGATCCTCATGGATCGACAGCACCGTACTGTGGCTCAGGCTCTGTGGATCTTGTGGATCGTTGGCGTACGAAACAAAACTGTCCGTAGCCCGATCGTAGCGGTTCAATCCCCCGTTGAACGTCCCCATCCATAGCACACCTTCTCGATCTTGATGAATGCTGACCACTGTGTCGTCGCTCAAACTGGAGGGATCGCTGGTAGGGTGGTAGAAGGCAAATTTCTCAGCGTCGGGGTCGAGCCGGCCGAGGCCGCCTCCCCACGTCCCGATCCAGATTGTGTCGTCTTGATCTTGGAGGATGGCAAAGACCGGCGCAGAAGGGTAGTGACTGAATTGCTGTGTCTCGAGGTCCAGCCTATCGAGGCCGGCGGCGGTTCCAACCCAGAATACTCCGTTGGGATCCTGGTGGATGGACCATACTGTGTTGTGGCTAAGACTCTGTTCGTCTGTTGGATCGTTGAAAAAGTGGGTGTAGTCTCCGCTGTCGCGTTCGAGCCTGTTGAGCCCGTTGTTCGTTCCGATCCAAAGATCGCCATCCTGATCCTCATATAGGGCCCAGACAAGGTTGTCGCTCAGGCTGCTGGGGGTGTCAGGCTCGTTCTGGTAGACGGTGAATTTCTGCCGGGACGGATCGATCTTGTTCAGCCCGCCGCCAAAGGTGCCCAACCAGAGCACGCCCGCCGGCCCCTGAAAGATGGACCAAACCTGGTTGCTGCTCAGACTGGTGGCGTCGCTGGCATCGTGCTGGTAGTGGATGAACTGCTCCGTATCTCGTTCCAGCCGGTCCAGCCCGCCGCCATTGGTCCCAATCCAGAGCGTACCCTCCTGGTCCACGAACAGCGACTGGATCGCATTGAAGCTCAAGCTCTGGGGGTCGGAAGGATCGTTCTCATAATGGATGAAACGTTCCGTTTCGCGCTCGAAGCGATCCAGGCCGCCGCCATTGGTGCCCAACCATAGGTTGCCCGTTTCATCCTCCACGACCGCTTGGACATCGTCGTGGCTGAGGCTGTACGGATCGGAGGGATCTGCTGCATACCGGATAAACGTGCCACTCTCGCGGTCAAAGCGGCTCAGGCCCCCACTGGTTCCCAGCCAGAGCGCCCCTTCGTGATCTTCACAGATAGACTGGATCGTGTAGTGGCCTAGATCTTTGAGATCAGAGAGGTCCTGGGCGTAGTGGGTGAACTGTCCGGTCTGGGGATCGAGCCGGTTCAGTCCGCCATCCAATGTTCCCAACCACAGCATCCCGTCCTCATCTTCATGGATGGACACAACAACGTCGCTGGACAGACTGTTGCTATCCGCGGGATCGTGTTGGTAGTGTGTAAAGCGTCCTGTTCCAAGGTCTAGCTTGTTCAGGCCTGCCCCGTTGGTGCCGATCCACAGGGCACCGGAACGATCTTCATGAAGCGACCAGATGAAATCACCGCTCAGCGTGTTGGGGTCTTCCGGATTGTGCTTGTATACTACAAATCCGTACCCATCGTAGCGGTTCAAACCGTCTTGAGTGCCGAACCACATGAAGCCCCTACTGTCCTGCAGGATACTGAGCACCACGCTCTGCGATAGCCCCTGTTCGAGCGAAATGCGATCAAACTTGATATCGTTGTCTCTGGGCCGGCGCTTCGACGTTCGTGCAGGCACCGGATCGCTGCCAGCTGGCGCGGTTTCTCCCGCGGGGAGCGCTGGCTCGGCTGTGGACGCCGTAGCAGATGGGCTGGTCACAACGCCCGAGGGCGATGGAGCTGGGGGAGCACCACACGCTGTGATCAGCAGCAAGGCCAGGATCGACAACCAACCTCTAGACGCGCGCCTGAACAGCTTGTAGGTATTTCGATGCACTATTGTTCTCCTACACCAACCTGTACCCAGCTTGACGCATCCGTCACAGGATCTCGTTCTGCAGGTGACTGGCAGCTTGGCGGACACACATCCATCATCGGTTCGGCTTGTTGTGGAGTAGCATCGCCGCTACGGTTCGCCCTCTTAACAAGAACGCAGCCCCCGCCCCGACGGTTCATCTGCCAAAAGCACGTAGTTGGGCTGCATAGGACGCAGGCCAGCCGATGGGTTGGGTCTCCCATATTTTACCACAAACCCGGTCTCCGACCAATTTGTTCAAGGACAACCCGGTCACTTTGATTTCCGGTAATCCTGTGGTATAATTTCTTTAAATTGGACTAGATCGGTCAGGCTTTGGGAGTGTCAAGAATTCCCGAAGCTTTCTACCTAGCTTATGAAACGAGATGATATGTTGGATCAGATCCTGCCCACTGTTAGCAAGCCGGCGCGCTACACAGGGGGCGAATGGAATAGTGTCGTAAAAGAGTGGGACAGCTGTGATGTTCGCTGGGCGCTGGCCTTCCCCGATACTTACGAGATCGGGATGTCGAACTTGGGGATGACCATCCTCTATGACCGGCTCAACGGCCAAGAAGGTGTGCTGGCCGAGCGTGTGTATGCCCCCTGGATCGATATGGAGGAGGCCATGCGCGCGGCCGGATTGCCGCTCTTTGCCCTAGAGAGCCGTCGCCCGCTGGCCGGCTTTGATGTCATCGGTTTCAGCGTACCTTACGAACAGTTGTACACCAATGTACTGAATATGTTGGACCTGGCCGGGCTCCCGGTTCTGGCTGCCGAGCGAGATGAGCGCCATCCCTTGGTGATCGCCGGTGGGGGAGCGGTATTTAATCCTGAGCCGCTAGCGGATTTTGTGGACGCCCTAGTCCTGGGAGATGGCGAAGATGTAGTGCTCGACATTTCTGCAACGATCGCCCAGGCCAAGCGGCAGGGAGACGACCGGGAGACTGTTCTGCGCTGCCTGGCGGAGATCGAGGGCGTGTATGTGCCCCGCTTCTACCGGATCGACTATGCCCAGGACGGAACAATCGCGGCGGTGGAGTCCACGGTCGAAGGGGCACGCATGCCGGTACGCAAGAGGGTGGTGACGGCTTTGCCGCCACCAGTTACCCGGCCCCTCGTGCCCCTTCTAGATACGGTGCACAACCGGGCGGTCGTCGAGATCCAGCGCGGCTGCACGCGCGGTTGTCGTTTCTGTCACGCCGGCATGGTTTACCGCCCGTTGCGCGAGCGTCCCGTGGAAGAGGTCCTGGAGGCGATTGATGCCATCGTCGCCAACACCGGTTTTGAGGAGATTGCACTGCTGTCCCTCAGCTCCAGCGATTACAGCCAGATTGAAACACTGGTCGGCGCGCTGGTGGACCGCTACGCGGACCAGCATCTGTCGATCTCGCTGCCCAGTTTGCGCATCGAATCTGTCTCTGTGGATCTGATGGAAAAACTGCAGGCTACGGGGCGGCGCTCCAGTTTCACGTTCGCCCCGGAGGCGGCCACGGAGCGCCTCCGGGCTGTCATCAACAAGCCCATTGCCGACGAGGATCTGCTGGCGGTAGCCAGAGAGGTCTATGGCCGGGGTTGGAAAACGATCAAACTCTATTTCATGATTGGCCATCCGACGCAGACGTTGGATGACGTGGCGGCCATAGTCGACTTGGCCAAGAGGGTGCGAGCCGTCGGGCATGAGCTGTTGGGCCGCAAAGCTCAGGTGAATGTCGGCGTGTCGACCCTGGTACCCAAGCCCCATACACCATTCCAGTGGCTGCCTTTGGCTTCGGAAGAGGAAGTGAAGGAACAGCAGAACTATCTGAAGGAACATCTGCGCGGGCCAGGACTCAAGCTCAACTGGAACAACTATCAGGAAACCCTCTTGGAGGCGGCTCTGTCGCGGGGAGACCGGCGGCTTGGGGCTGTGATCCAGCGTGCCTGGGAGTTGGGCGCTCGTTTCGATGGCTGGAGCGACCAGTTCAAGGTTGAGGCCTGGCGGCAGGCCTTCCGCGAGACCGGCCTGGAGGTTGGGTTCTACACACGTCGCACCCGTCCCCTGGACGAGGTGTTCCCCTGGGATCACCTGGACGCCGGGGTGACCAAGCGCTACCTGGCCCGCGACTATGAGGCCTCGCTGCGGGGGGAGACGCGCCTGGACTGCCGGGAGCAGTGCTACGCCTGCGGCATCCTATCCGCCTTTCGCGAGGAACGGGCCAAGCTGCCCCAAGAGGCGTGGGGATGTCCGCCAGTTTAGGCGCCATGGAAATAGATCGATGAACCATCCCCCGAGTTCCCAGGACACCGATGCCCGGCCTCCGCAACAACGGCTGCGGATCACATTTGCCAAGGGCGAAACTCTGAAATACATCTCCCACCTGGACCTGGCGCGGACGTGGGAGCGGGTCTTTCGACGGGCAGGACTTCCTGTGGCCTATTCCAGGGGATTCAATCCCCGTCCCCGCTTCCAGATCGCGGCGGCATTGCCGGTTGGCGTGACGGGGCGAGTGGAGCTCATGGACGTGTGGCTGACCGAGTCGCTGTTGCCAGACGACGTACGAGCGGGACTGCAGCCTGTCCTGTCTGCTGGCCTAGAAGTGCTGGAGGTGGAAACCGTAGATCTCAGGGCCCCTTCGCTCCAATCCCGGATGCGGGCTGCTGACTACCGAGCCGCGGTACATAGCCAGGAACCGATTGAAGCCATCCGCACCCGCGTTCAGGCACTGCTGGAGGCTGCCATCTTGCCCCGCCAGCGTCAGCACAAGGGCAAACTGCAGAACTATGACCTGAGGCCTCTGGTGCAAAGTGTGGATGTCGAGGCTGGGCACGGTGGAGGATGCACCATCACCATGCACCTGCAGGCCAGCCCCCAGGGGGCTGGCCGCCCGGACCAGGTACTCGAAGTGTTGGGGCTCTCGATGGTGCCCCACACCATCGAGCGGACCAAGCTGCATCTCGATTTTGAC
>JASFOV010000091.1:0-11558 GCA_050116355.1 Anaerolineae bacterium | reverse complement strand
CGGCAAGGCTCAAAAGCTGGAGGTCGCTGTGACCATGCACAAGGACCTACTCGAGGCCGTTCACTCGGTTCTGCGCAGCTGGCACACCGCTGCCCCGGAGGACCTGCCGTGGGCTGAGATGCTTACCGTTGCCCGGCGCCTGGCGGCATCCCCCACGCCTGACCCCGCTCTTGCCGTGAAAGACACTGTGCTCGAAGCCCTGAACGCGCTGGAAGAGCAAGCCGGCAGCGAGGGAGCCCAGATCCTCCGCTTGCGCTTCTTGGACGGGTACACCGCCACAGCCACGGCCAACCGGCTGAATCTCAGTGAAGACATGGTGTACAAGCGCCAGCGCGCCGCCATCTTGGAGCTAGCCCAATTCATCTGGCAGGCTGAGCTCGAGGCCTGCTCGATCAAGGAAGCGCGCATCGCGCAACGGCTGGAGATCAAAGATCCCCCTCTCCTCTTTGGCACGGACGACAAGCTGGCCCAACTGACAGCCGTATTGACCAGCGACGACTCGCCCTGGTTGGTGGCGGTCATCGGCATCGGGGGCATCGGCAAGACCTCCCTGGCCGATGCCGGCGTGCGGGCCCTGGCCAGCCGCCCCATCTTTGACGATATTGCCTGGGTAAGCGCCCGCCAGGAGCGCTTTGTCGTGTGGAATGGCCTGCAGGCAGCACCGGAAGGCACACCGGCGCTGACTGTGGAGAGATTCGTCGACGCCGTCATCCAGCAATTCGGCTTCGACGATCTGAGCCAGCTGGCGCTCGATGCCAAGGTGGAAAAGGTTCGCGCCCGTCTCAAAGAGCGCCCGTACCTGGTCGTGATCGACAACCTGGAAACAGCGGTCGACTACCGGGCCCTGGTTCCCACTCTCTTGGTCATGACCAACCCCACCAAAATACTCCTGACCTCTCGTCACAGCTTGCACGACTATCCAGGCATCCTCTGCCTGAGCCTGGACGAACTATCAGCCGCAGACAGCCTGGCCCTCTTGCGTCACGAGGCCCGCGAGCGAGGGATGCACGGGGTGGCCACCGCTCCCGATGATACCCTTCGACCGGTCCACGACGTGGCGGGCGGCAACCCCCTGGCGCTCAAGCTATTGGTGGGGCAGATGCATACCCTCTCCCTGCCCCGGGTTGTAGAAGCGCTGCGCCAGGCGCGCGGGCAAAAGATCGAGGAACTCTACCGCTTCATCTATTGGCGCTCCTGGCAGTTGCTGAGCGATGAGTCACGACGGGTGCTGGCCATTATGCCCCTCGTGGCCGAAAGCGGCGGCGGGCTGGCCCAGATTGCAGCCCTCAGCGAAGTGGCCGAGGAAAAGCTGGCTGCGCCCCTGAACCAGCTAGTAACCCTCTGCCTGGTCAATGTCCTGGGTACCATCGAAGCGCGTCGCTATGGCATTCACCGCTTGACGGAAACCTTCCTGCTCAATGAGGTCCTAAAGTGGCAGACCGAATCGTGAGCCACGACAGCGCCGCACCAGACCAGGAGTTCTGGCCTGCCCTTTTCCGCCAGAAGATCGCGGTCAACGCCCGCTTCTGGCTCGGGCAGATCTCCGAACAGCAGATAACCGCCCCATCCGTGATCACAGAACGGGAAAACGTCGTAAAAGCATTGACCCGGGCCTTGCAGCTACAGACCGCCTGGGAACCCGCCCTAGATCTGCTGTTGGCCTTTCACCCGCACATGGCCCGGCGAGGAACTGTGTCCGACTGGCAGCGGTTCGTAGAGATCGGCCTGGAGATCAGCCGCCAGCAGGACAACCTAATGGCCGAGGCGGCCCTCTTGGATCGCTTGGGCGAAATAAAGTGCAGCCAGGGGGATTGGACCGGGGCGGCTGTCTGTCACGACAAGGCCCAACAGCTGAGCGCCGTAGCAGGCGACGAGGTCGCACGTGCCCGCTCGCTCACCAACCTGGGCTACGTGTATCGTTTGCAGAGAAAGTACACGGAGGCGGAGGAGGTATTGCAACAAGCCCTGGAGTGCTGCCAAAGCGCCCAAGACTTGGACGGCCAAGCCTTCGCCCATACCAATCTCGGTCTGAGCCAGTACGAGCAGAACCTCTGGGATCAGGCCCTGCACCACCACCAGATGGCCTATCAACTCTGGTCGGAGACAGAGAACCTGCAGGGGATGGCCCAAGCTCTGCACAACCTGGGCATTGCCCACATTGCGCTGAACGATTGGCCCCAGGCCGAGTCCTGCCTCCAGTCAGCCATTGAACGGTACAAACATACGCACGCACGCCTCCTCTTGGCCGTCGCCTCCATGGATCTAGGCGAGGCATACCGGCGGCAGGAGCGACCCGCGCAGGCCGAAAGGCTCTTCCACGAAGCGATCGAGGTCATGGAAGAGAGCAGGCATATCCGCGGCTTGGCCCTTGCCTACAACAACATTGGGCTGGCCTGCACCCAGCAACAAAAGTGGGGCCTGGCCGAAGATTACTTCCAGCGAAGCATCGCCCTGTGGCAGGAATTGGGTGAACCCGTCTGGCAGGCCAACGCCGAGGACAACCTGGTCGATGCCTACCTGCAGCAGCATCGGTGGCAAGAGGCTCTGCACCTATTGGATTCCGCCCTGGAACACCTCAGTGGCTTGGAAGCCACGGCGCAAGTGGAGGACCTTCTGGCGGATATCAACGAACATCGCCAGGTGGCTCGCTCAGGCCTGGGCAACAAACCGGCCGCATGAGGGCCAGCGCCGGCCCGCTACCCCCTCTTCCCCTGACCAGACAAAGGAAGGGACGTGTGCTTGAAGCACACGTCCCGGCTAGGCTAGGACTGCATCTAGGTCGGACAGCTGCCGGCGCCGCCACAACCGCCGCCACCACTCAATTGCAGGGGCAACGGCAAAACAAGTGACTGGCCGTCAAGCCTGGACCAAACCTCTGCCATCACAGAGGCAGCATCTCCAGCCTCGATTGGGATTGCTGCCGCTGGCGCAACCAGCGCCGCCAGCATCACAGCCACAACGATAGCCATGATGAGCGTTCTGCGGGACATGTTGGGCACCTCCTTTCTCTCCAGATCTCAGGAGAGCTGTGGAGGCATAGGTCCCTCTGGTCGGATGGGCCGGCCAGCTCGCGAGATGTCCCCGTAGCTCCTCTCGCCTCTACCAAACCACAAATGAACTGCCAGTACCAGACCACAGACTGCCAATCACAGACGGGAAACTGCCAGAAACTGCCAACTTGGACTGGGCCTGCACCCTACGAGCTGGCCGTACACAAAAAACCCGGCTGCTAAGCAGCCGGGTCAGAGGAACAACTTGGTCTTGACACGCGATCGAGCGTCACCCGCTATCGATACAGGGCATTGGGGTGGCAGACCGGTCTGGATCTACTAGGTTTCGTCCCTGAACATCGCCTCCCGTTCCATCTCCTCCAGCGCCTTGGCCACGCCGCGGATGGCGCGGCGCCGTGTGCGGTTGAAGGTGCCTTCACTGATGTAGAGCTTGCTCATGATATTCCGGTTCAAATCCCCCAGTACGTAGGCATCGTGCAAGATCAGGTACTGGTGCCAAGCCCGCGAGGGCACGCGATAGGCATCCGGCTCCTTTCCTGCCGGGCGCAGTTTTCGGATAGACTCGATCAGCACCTCGCCCACCGCCTTGCCGCGGTCGATATGCGTCACAAAGTTGCCGTCTCCATCGGGCAAGTACCAATCCACGACCTTTAACCGCGCCAGGTCATGCTCGCCCAGATAGGGGTAATTGTGGAGATGGCGCAGCGCATCCTCTACCAGGCTGGCAAAACCGGCTTCGTCCACATCCTCCAGCACGGGCCGCGCCTCCTCCTGCGCGACCAGCATCTGCTGCATCTGCCGCTGCAAGGCGTGCTCCCGCTCTCGAAACTCAGACACCATCTGACTGATGATCTGGGCATGGTCTTCCTGACCCTGGGCGGCCACGATGAGGCTGCCCAATTGATCGGCCACATCTTCCAGCACGATCAGATCTTCCTCGCTGTAGGGCGCGCCGGCCTCCTTGGATCCCAGCAGCAGCGCACCAATCTGCTCGTCACCGGCATAGATTGGAACCAAGAGCGCCATCCCCTCGGGATTCTGGACATCCGGGCGCGGCAGATTCACCGGCTCTGGGACAGTCAGGACCGCCAGGGGGTAGGTCTGGCCCAGACACTGGGCCCGTTCCGTGGCCTGGCATCGAAACGCATCCCCTTCTCGCAGCGCAACAAAGCCCCGCCTGATGTGCAGCGTGTGGCACACGTTGCTAAGCACAGATTGTAGCCGTTCAGGCAAAGACTGTCCCATGCCAGCCTCGCGGGCCAGTGCACGCAGATTGGAGCGCAGGGTCCGGAACTGCTCGCGGTAGAACAACCGGTCCAGGGCGGCCCGCATGCCATCGTAGAGCATGAGCGATGTGACACCGACGATCACAATCAAGATCAGCGTCAGCGCCGAAAAGACGTGTCCGCCATGGTAGAGAAGCTCGGCAAACACAATGTAGCCGATGGTAAAGAGCCCGATGACCAGCGCAATATACAACAGTTCCCGCCTCAGCACCAACCCTTCTTTGTTCGAGTTGTAGCGCGCCACCCGGTATCCCAGGACGATGGCGGCGATGCCCACAGCTACGTCGCCCGGTAGGGTGGGCAGATCCATCTGCAACCACACGCCAAGGCCCAGATACACACCGCCACACACTGTTAGCACCAGCGCAACCACCAACGCCACATACTGGCGCTTGTAGGATCTCCGGGATTCCCTACGCCAACCCTGCCATTGGTGCAAAGAGGCCAGGCCAAACAAAAAGATCAGGTATATGATGACCAACGGGTAGAGATAAGACGGGGCCCGGTCGCTGAGGTAGAGTGCAGGGCCGGCCATGGGCTGGACGGGCTCAGTGACCGGCACCGCACCGAGGACGATCAGCGTGCCAGCCATCGCATACGACAGCGGGACGGGAAGCTGGCGGATCACCGGACCGGCGGTTCCCAAACGTCGCTCCAGCCACTCGGGCAGCCGCAGGGGTGGAACAAGGGGCCGGAACTGGGCCTCACGCCGGCTCACGGGCAGCAACAGGCTCAGATGAAAGCCAAGGGCCAACGCCAGGACGATCGACGGCCTCAACCACAGCAGTGCCCTGTTCTCCGGCACCGTGAGCGCCAGGGAATTATAAAGGTAAAACCCGGCCAGAGCCCACAATGTCAGTCCGGCGAGCCAGGTCTCCCAATCACGGGGTGTCCGGGTCACGACATACAGGCCCAGGCACAGGGCGATGGCCAGGCAAAGGACATTGACGATCGTGGTCAGCCAGAAAATCAGATAGAACACCCAGCCCCCCACCTGCCTGGTGCCAGCCACATCCAAGCGTAGCGACCGTCCAGGCCATCAAGGGCCTACGGCCGGACACCCGCGGTTGCATCTCTGGATGACCGGACATAGGTTCCAATCTGATCAGACAGGAGCAATGTCGGGTTCGATGCGTCACTGCCGTATCACGAAAGGTCTGCGAGGAGAGTACCAAAGCCAGTTATCGAGGAGCCTTGCGATCAAGGCTCGCCAACCATCCTGCCCTTGCAGTATATCATGGAGCATAACAAGCGTCAAGTAACCCGAGCTGGCCTAGTAAGGCTACCTCATCTATCCGCAGCTTCCGAGCGGAGGCATCCTGAGTCAGTCGCTTGCGCCGACCACCCGTGCTGGCCGCCCGTGCTGGCCGCAGGACAGTGCAGGTCAGTGCAGGACAGTGCAGGTCAGTGAAGGAGCCTCCGCTTGGTACTCTGACACAAATGCGGTTCCGCCTACTGCGTCCGACAGTATCAGCCTACACCTAGGGTCTCTCTCTAACCACCGCGCCGCGCCTTCTCGCGGGCATAGTACGTATAGTCACCCGGATACTCGAGCAGGGCGCCATCCTCCAACTCCACGATCCGGTCCACCACCCGGTCCAAAAAGTAGCGGTCGTGGGAGATGACCAGCAGCGTGCCCTCGAACTCGTCCAGGGCATTCTCCAGTACCTCGCGCGACAACAGGTCCAAGTTGTTGGTCGGCTCGTCCAGAAGCAAAAAGTTGGCCTCCGACAACATCAACTTGGCCAGTTGCAGCCGGCTTCTCTCCCCACCTGATAGATCGCGGACCCGCTTCCGCACCACCTCGTACGGAAACAGGAAGCGGCCCAAGATGCGCACCGCCTGCCCCTCGTACATCGGCTTGACCTGCCGTACTTCATCGACCAGTGTCTTATCCAGGTCCAACGTTTCGTGCTCCTGGGCATAGGTGCCCACCCGCACGCTGGGACCGATCTTGATCACCCCGCCGCTCAGCTCCTCCTGGCCCAGAATACAGCGCATGAGCACACTCTTGCCCGCACCGTTGGGACCCAGCAGGCCCACCCGCTCCCCGTGCCAGATCAGCAGGTTTAGCCCGGCGAGGATGATTTGTGCCTCACCCTCTCCCGAGACGGAGGCGAAAACCTTGTCCAAGTCGTTGATCTCCAGCACCTTGCGCGAACCGCGCCAGCCATTGAGCTCCAACCCCATCCGTCTGCGCTCCAGGACCGGCTTTTCGACGCGATCCATCCGCGCCAGCATCTTCTTCCGGCTCCGCGCCTGGCGTGCGTGCCGCTCATCCACGACCATGCCGGCCCACTGCTCAAAGCGGGCAATGGCCGCCTCGATGCGGGCAATCTCCTTCTGTTGGGCCTCGTAGCGCTGTTGCTGGCGCAGCAACCGCAACTGCTTCTCCACCGCGTAAGCCGAATAGTTGCCCGGATACACCGTCAACCGTCCATTCTCAACCTCAGCGACCAGGCGCACCGTCTCGTCCAGCAAATAGCGATCGTGAGATACGATCACCACCGTTCCGGCAAAGTCGGCGATAAAGCGCTCCAGATAGGCCTTGCCTCGGAGATCGAGGTGATTGTCTGGCTCGTCCAACAGCAACAGATCGCAACCGCTCACCAGCAGCTTGGCCAGCCCCACCATCTTTTTCTGCCCGCCCGACAACGCCCCCACTGGCAGGTCAAAGTCGGCCTCATCCAAGCCCAGCGTACTCAGCGCCTCGCGAGCGCGGCTTTCGTAGCGATAGCCATCTAGTCGCTCGAACTCGTCTTGAGTCTGGGCATGAGCGGCCAATACACGGGCCAGCCGCTGCTCGTCCCCATAGATCACCGGGTCCGCCATGCGCGCTTCCAGCCGGTGCAACTCAGCCTCCACCCGCACCAGCTCCTCCGATGCGCTCAGGATCTCCTGCCACACCGTCCGTGATGGATCGAGAGCTGGCTCCTGGGCCAGGTATCCGATCCGCGTCTCTTTGTGGCGGTAGATCGCACCCACCTCCGGCCTGAGCTCCCCCGCAATCAAGCGCAGTAGAGTCGATTTGCCGGCGCCGTTGGCGCCTACCAACCCGATCTTTTGTCCAGCTTGGATCTCCCAGCCGAGGCCGTCCAACACGCGCTGTGTGCCGTAGCTGTGTACAATCGCGTCCAAGTTGATGATGATCATCATACAGTCCCCCCACCAAAAAGGGCCGCGGCTAGCTCGCGCCACGGCCCAGGCAGGACGAAGGGAAGGTAAGAAAAAGGCCGCAGACGCGAGCGCGCCCACGGCCAAACTTAACATAAAAAACAGCGCTAGGGCGCACTCCTCCCACCAGCTTTTGCGGCGTAGTAGCCCATGCAATTGGGCAGGCTAAATTGTGTACGGCCTGCAGGTAGTTGGATCACAGCCTAGCTCCTTTTCAGACAGATGCTTATTATATGCCACTCCCCCTCACCTGTCAAGTCACGCTGCCGAACCGGCCTCCATCCGCTATGCCAAGACGGATGATCCTTGGCCGTAGAATCGATTGCCAAGTGCACCGCCTACTGCTATAATGTCCTCTGATTCCAGGCGCCGTTTGCCTGAATTGAAAACGATCCGGGATCGGATCCAGGACACAGAGGCAAAGAGAATGAGTCAAGTTACGGCCATCGTGGCCAACGCGTTGAGCCGCCAGTTCGGTAAAGTCGTCGCGGTAGACCAGCTCACGCTCGAGATCCAAACAGGCGAGATCCTTGGCTTCCTGGGACACAACGGCGCCGGCAAGACGACCACCGTCCGGCTGCTGAATGGCATACTGGATCCCACAGCAGGCTCAGCCCGAGTGCTCGGCCTGGACCCGCGAACCGACGGGCCCGCCCTCCGTCGCCGCACTGGTGTCCTGACCGAAACCCCATCGCTGGATGAACGGCTAACCGGCCGCGAGAATCTCGAGATCTATGCCGATCTATACGGTGTACCCCAAGCTAAGGTACACACCCGGGTAGCCCAGCTCCTGGAGCGAGCCGAACTCACCGGTCGGGCCGATGAAAAAGTGGGCGATTATAGCAAAGGTATGAAGCAGCGGCTGGCCTTGGCCCGGGCGCTGATCCACCACCCTGAGCTATTGTTCCTCGACGAGCCAACCAGCGGTCTCGATCCCGTCGCGACCCGGCGCGTTCACGAACTGATCATGCGCTTGAGCCACGAGGAGCAACGCACCATCTTTCTCTGCACTCACAATCTGGCCGAGGCGCAGAAACTGTGCGACCGCGTCGCCGTATTGGAGCATGGCCAGCTTGTAGCCCTCGGTACTCCCGCTGAATTGGCCCGCCAGGTGGGAGGCAGCCAGCGACTGGAGATCGAGGTCGCGCCTGAGGACCTGGCGGTCGCCCTCGACACCCTGCGTGACCAGTTCCCTAAGGCTCAACCGGCCCACGAAGACGTCACGATCTACATCGTGGGCGTCGAACGCGAGGCGATTCCCGATCTTGTGACAGCGCTGGTCGGCGCCGGGGTCCGCGTCTTTCGTGTCGCTCCGCAGGAACCATCGCTTGAGGATGTCTATTTTGCCCTCCACGACATCCAGGTGGGGGACGACCACGAGGAGAGCCTATCATGAATATGCGTGCCATCAAGGCCATCATCCGCAAGGATCTGAAAGTAGTCATTCAGAACAAAGGCGTCTCCATCCCGCTCATTGTGGTGCCCGCCATCTTTGTGGTGCTTCTGCCTGCCCTGGCGGCGCTGGTCCCCCTCTTTGAGCAGGACTTGAGTTCGTCCCTGGACGAATTTGACATGTTCCTCCAGAACATGCCGGCCAGTCTCCAAGCCGAGTTGGCCGACCTGAGCGAGGCACAGACGCTCGTCGTCTTGATCCTGGTCTACTTTTTCGCGCCGCTGTACTTGATCATGCCCCTCATGGTCGCCAGCGTCATCGCTGCCGACAGTTTCGCCGGGGAAAAAGAACGCAAAACCCTGGAGGCCTTGCTCTACACGCCGACCACCGACGCTGAGCTATTGCTCGGCAAACTCCTCTCCGCCTGGCTGCCAGCCCTCGCTGTGGCTTGGGGCTGCTTCGCCGTGTATACCGTTGTGGCCAACATCGCCGCTTGGCCGACCATGGGCCGCCTCTTCTTCCCCAATGCCATGTGGGTGGTATTGGCGCTGTGGGTTGCCCCGGCGGCCGCCGGCGTAGGCCTGGGCACCACGGTCCTGATCTCAGTCCGGGCGCAGGGGTTCCAGGATGCCTACCAGCTGGGTGCCATAGTTGTACTGCCCATCGTCCTGCTTGTCATCGGCCAGGCAACGGGCGTGATCTATTTTAGCATCTGGCTGGCTTTGCTGTTGGGCCTGGTCCTATGGGCCATCACCGGCACCCTGCTGTGGTTTGGCGCCAAGACCTTTCAGCGCAGCGAACTGGCCGTGCGCTTGTGAGTCCAACTGCCCGGCCACAAACCACCGATAATTAGGGAGGGTTACACCATGCCTGACGTACGCTTTGACACCTACTATCGCTACCAGGATCTGATCCGCATCCTGCAGAGCTATGCGGACGAGTACCCCCAGCTTGTGCAGCTGGACAGCATCGGTCACAGCTACGAAGGACGGGATATCTGGCTGGTCACCGTGACCGACCAAGCCAGTGGGGCGGACAGGGACAAACCCGCCCTGTGGGTAGATGGCAACATCCACGCCTCCGAGGTGTCGCCGACCAGTGCCTGCCTCTACCTGATGGATCGCTTGGTCACCGGGTACGGGGTCGATCCCGACGTCAGCCGTTGCTTGGACACGCGCGTCTTTTACATCTGCCCGCGTGTGAACCCCGATGGTGCTGAATGGGCCCTGGCCGACAAGCCCAAGATCATCCGCTCCAGTACTCGTCCTTATCCCCAAGACGAAGAGCCCTTCGAAGGCCTGGTGTGGGAGGACGTTGACGGCGATGGGCGCATGCTGATGATGCGCGTGCCCGACCCCAATGGCGCCTGGGTGGTAAGCGCTGAGGATCCGCGCCTCCTGGTACGTCGTGAGCCGGCTGAGAGCGGCGGTCAATACTACCGCTTGCTCCGTGAGGGAACCATCGAGAACTATGACGGGGTCACCTTTGGCCAGCAGCCTGACAAAGAGGGACTCGACCTGAACCGCAATTTCCCCGTGAACTGGCGTCAAGAGCACGAACAGCAGGGGGCCGGCCTTTATCCCACCTCCGAGCCCGAAGTACGCGCCATTGTCGACTTTATCACCAGCCATCCTAACATCTGTGGCGGTGTGGCCTTCCATACCATGAGCGGTGCACTGCTACGCCCCTATGGCGACCAACCTGACGAAAAAATGCCCGCCGAAGACCTGTGGACCTATGAAAAGATCGGTGAGAAGGGCACCGGTCTGACCGGCTATCCCGCCATTTCGGTCTACCACGATTTTCGCTACCACCCCGATCGGGTCATCACCGGCGTCTTCAACGACTGGTTGTACGACCACTTGGGCTTGTTCGCCTGGGTCGTGGAGATCTGGAACCCGCAGAAGCAGGCGGGCATCGAGGAGATCAAGTTCATCGAGTGGGAGCGCGAGCACCCGTTGGAGGATGACCTCAAGCTCCTCCAATGGAGCGATGAGGTGCTGGATGGCCAAGGCTACGTCGACTGGTATCCCTTCGACCATCCCCAGCTGGGACCGGTAGAGCTGGGCGGTTGGGACTGGCTCTACGCCCTCAAGAACCCGCCCCCCCACCTGTTGGAGAAAGAGATCGCTCCCTTTGCCGACTGGCTGATCTGGCACCTGCTCATCTCACCCTGCCTTGAACTGTACCAGGCCGGGGTCACCTCGCTCGGCGATGGCGTCTATCGGGTCCAGCTTGTGGTCCACAACACCGGCTGGCTGCCAACCTATATCACCAAGCGCGCCCTCGAAAAAAAGACCATGCGCGGCGTGATCTGCGAGATCGAGCTGCCCGCGGACGCCGTCCTCGAAACGGGCAAGCCCCGGGAAGACCTGGGCCAACTGGAGGGCCGGGCCTACAAGCCAACAACCCACTTTGGTTACTATCCGTCCGACGTCACCGCAGACAGGGCCAAAGTGGAATGGGTAGTGCGCGCACCGCAGGGTGGCCAGGTGACGGTGACCGCCCGTCACGAACGCGCTGGAACCATCCGGACGACCCTGCAGCTGGTCGGCGAATAGACCAAAAAATGTAGTCAAAAGCCACGGACAGATTCAACCAGGATTCGCATGCACACAGGATGGAATACATGAAAGCCGACCTCGTTCTCATCAACGGACAGATCTACACGCTCGAGCCGCACCAGCCTCAGGC
>JASFOV010000090.1:0-11597 GCA_050116355.1 Anaerolineae bacterium | reverse complement strand
TTTCAGGCGACCGTGACCGTCGATCCCAACAGTCTGTTCAGTGACGATCCCGACCGGTTGGTGACCTATTCGGTCCTGCTCACCAATCAGGGCACCGAGCCGGGCGTGTTGGCCAATATCCGTGATACGCTGCCCTCCGGCTTCACCTTCCAACAGATGGCGCCAGGCAGCGACGTGACCGCCGCGCCGTCGGGTACGTCCGGCCAGATCACATGGACCGGGCCGTTTACCGTGGCCGGTGAGACATCGCTGGAGCTGATCTATGAGGTCCAAACCAGTGATGTCACGGGCACCTACGCCAACAGCGTCATCGCCACGGTCAGCGATGGACTGCCCATGACGACGCCGGGTTCGGCATCCGTTGAGGTTTTGGAGCCGGTGCTGTTGGAGGAAAACTTTTCAACGCCCAGTTCTCACTGGCAGCCGTTCCTGAACTACTGGCGCCTGAACCCGGAGCAGTGGTACTACATGTCGGGTGGCGGACCGGATGGCTCGCGGGCGCTGCGGCACAACTTTGCAGCAGGCGTCAGCCGGCCGGATCGGGGCGCCCACGACGCGCTGTACATGTACAAGGAGCCGGGATCGGAACTCTGGACCGACTATGTCTTTGAAACCGACGTCATCATCAACGCCGATGATGGCACAAACCGCGGCCAAGTCGGGGTCTGGTTCCGCGGCACCCACCAGGAGTCTGATACATCTGGGCTGTGGGTGACCGGTTACTACTTCACCATCAAGCCCTACCCGTCCAAGTCCGCCATTTTGATGCAGCTCCGGACCGACCAGGAGTGCGGCGACGACTGTGCCTACAACTATCACTTCAGCAACCCCCTGGTTCTGCAGGAGAAGGAGAACGACCAACTGGAGGCGTTGGGCATCGATCTAGACCCCGGCCGCTGGTACGAACTGAAAGTCGAGGTCCAAGGGGCCAGGATCCGGTGCTACATCGATGACAAACTGGTGTTTGACTATACCGACAATGTCGGCTCTACTTTCCTACAGGGCACCGTGGGCTTTGTCACCTATATCGCCTATGATGCCCGCTTTGACAACGTATCTGTGACGCCGCTGCGCTGATCGCAGCGAGCGATGAATGGCAGGGCTGGGGCGGCTGTCGCACGTCGATGGTCGCCCCGCCCTTTTGCAGCGTCGGGGGCGGAGGCCGAGCCTGTCCCGACCCTGCGACGTGCCGTGAGTGGAAACGGGCCTGATGGTCGATGACAGAGCAGGGGCGGAGGCGTCACTCTCCAGCCCTTGGTATGACTGGCTCTTGGTGGGGCTACTGACCGCACTGGGGGTGGGCCTCAGGCTGGCCTACTTGGTGCGGGTGCCGCCCTTCTTGGACGAGTACTCGTCCATGCTGGCCGGCCTGAGCATCCTGCGCACCGGTGGCATCCCCGAGCTGCCATCGCGGGTGCTGTACCCCAGTGGCTCCCTCTTTTCGTACCTCGAAGCCCTTTTCTTCCAGCTCTTTGGCTTCAGCGATGCCGTGGCCCGGCTGCCCAGCCTGCTCATCGCCGCGCTGACCCTGCCGCTTCTCTACCTGCTGGCGCGCAAGCTGCTGAATCGGCGGGTGGCCCTGTGGAGCGTGGCACTCCTGGCCCTATTGCCCGAAGCCGTGGTCTGGGGCGCGCGGGCGCGGATGTATGCCCTACTACAGCTCCTGGTCCTGCTGGTCAGCTACTTTTTCTATCGCAGCGTGCTCGACCGCAGGTCGCAACGCAAGCCAGCGCCGGCTTGGCCCTGGATCGTGTGCTTCCTGGCCGCCATCTTTGCCCAGGATGAGGCCATCCTCTTGCTGCCCCTTCTCTGGCTGGCGGCTGGAATAGCCTGCGGGCCGCGCTGGTTCTTGCGGCCAACGGTGTTGCTGGGCCAAGTTCTGGTCCCTTTGGCCGGCGTGGGCCTCCGCTTTTGGCTCAATGAGATCCGGGTGCCAGGCGAGGTTTATACCCTGACCCATGATTCCTTCTTCCGTTTCCCGCCCGCCCTAGCCCATGGTCTGCGGCAGATCGCCCCTTTCTTCCTTGCCCCCGAAATGTGGCTGGTCAGCCTTTTCTTTGGCCTGGCGCTGCTCTTTGTTGCCTACGATCTGATCAGACGGGTCCAGGCGGGGCAGGCTGCCGGAGAACTCGGAGGTTGGCGTTCAGAGCTCTTCAGCCAGCCGGCTGTCTTTTTGGCCTACCTGGTGTTGGCGGTGGCGGCTGCCATCGTGCTCGTCGTGAATACCCCGTGGCAGGATGATCGCTATCTGTTTATGCTTCTCCCCCACTTCTTGCTGGTAGCGACCTACGGGCTCGATCGTCTGCTCGGCCTCCTGGCTCGCCGCTTGCCCAGCCTGAGAAGCGAGCTCGCCACCGGATTGTTGCTGCTGGCCATTGCGCTCCTGGCTCTGCCGGCTGGCTTGTCTGCGTTGCGCCGCTACGAGCCGGATTATAGTGCCGCCTATCGCTGGCTGCGGCCACAGCTGGCGGATGATCACCTGATAGCTACCATGCGTCCCGCTCCGGCCGCAGTCTATTTGGGGCGGGCCGACTATTTGGTGGCCGAAGACAGGCACCAGGAGTTTATCATGCGCCTCAACGGCGAGTGGGTCGATCGCTGGGTAGGCGCCCGCGTGGTCGAGTCACCCGCCGCCTTTCGTGATGAGGTGTTGCGGAGCGGGCAGGTGGTTTGGTTTGTGATCGATGAGGACCGCTTCGAGTCGGTCGCCTATTCACCCGAGTTTGTGGGCCTCATCCTGCAGCAGATGGACCTGGTCTACCGCGACGGCGGGGTGCTGGTCTTTCGGGGGCAGGGCTACCAGCCACCGCCCCCGATGGCTGTTCAGCGGGAGCTGGATGCCAACTTTGACGATCAATTGCGCCTGGTGGGCTACAGCCTCAGCTCCGACCGGCCCCAACCCGGCGACGAGATCGTGCTGCGCCTGCATTGGCAGGCCCTGCAACCCGACCGCAATTATACGGTCTTTGTCCATCTGGTGGGCGTTGGGGGCCAGGGTCTGGCCCAGATCGACGGCGAACCGTTCTTGGGCTTGTACGACATGTCCACGCACTGGCCCCGGGATGCGATCGTTGTGGACGAGCGCCGGCTGGAACTGCCGGCGGATACACCGCCCGGTCGCTACCGCCTGGAAGTTGGGCTGTACGATCCGGATGATCCGGACCTGGACCCGTTGCCATTGCTAGATGCTGCGGGAAATGAGGGCAATCGCAGCCTGACCCTGGACTACCTCCGGGTGAATGTACCGCCCCCGACCGAGCCGGCGCAGCTTGTGAGCGAGGGCAATCTGGGCGATCGGGTGCGCCTGCTGGGCTACACTCCCTCGCTAGCGGAGCCGGTAGCTGCGGGGACGGTCCTGCCCTTGACCTTGACCTGGGAATCTCTGGCGCCCATGGACACAGACTATACGGTGTTTGTCCACTTGGTGGGCGCAGAGCCGCAGCCGGTGGCCCAAGCGGACGGCCCACCCTTGGGCGGGGACTACCCTACCAGCTACTGGCGCGTGGGTGAGCGCTTGGCCGATCGGCACGATCTGGAGCTGCCCGCCGATCTGGCCGCCGGCGAGTATGATCTGCTGGTCGGCATGTACGTGGTGGGCACCGGCGAACGGTTACCCTGGCTCGACGCCGCTGGACAGGTGGTGGGCGACGCCATTCCCCTGGGCGCGGTCCGTATCGACTGGCCATAAGGCAACAGGTGTTGAGCTGTTTGGCCTGCCCCTTGAATTGAGGTATAATACGCCGCACAACGCGACCAGACAAGAGAGGTGGATGTAGACATGAAAGTCACGACCGAACGACTAGAAGACTGTCAGATCAAAGCCGTAGTCGAGCTAGACGCGGCTGAGATCGACAAGAAGCTGCGCGAGACGGCCCGCAAGCTCTCGCGGCAGTTCGATATGCCAGGCTACCGGCGCGGGCGAGCGCCGTTCCATGCGGTGATACGCATCTTTGGCCGCGAGGCTGTCCAGCAGCAGGCCTTGGAGGATTTTGGCAACGAGTTGTACGAGCAGACGCTCGAAGAGATCGAGTTCGAACCGTACGAGGCTGGCGAGTTGGAGGAGGTCGAGTGGGATCCCTTCCGCATGACCATCCTGGTTCCGATTCAGCCCGAAGTGGATTTGGGGGACTACCGTGACGTGCGGGTGGACTATGAGGTCGAAGAAGTCACCGATGAACAGGTGGAGGCCTACTTGGCCGATCTGCAGCAGGAGCATGCCCAGTGGGTGCCCGTCGAGCGACCGGCGGCCATGGGCGACCAGGTTGTGCTCGACATGGAAGGCAAGGCCGGCGACGAACTGATCATGAGCAATGAGGGCTACGAGATGGTCCTCGAGCCGGACGAGACCTATCCGCTACCTGGGTTCCATGAGCAAGTGGTCGGCATGTCCGCTGGCGAGGAAAAGACGTTCACCTTGACCATGCCCGAGGATGAGTCCGAAGAGGAGGTGGCTGGTCAGGAAGCGGACGTCGTCGTCACCTTGCATGCGGTCAAGGAACAGGACATGCCCGAGTTGGACGACGATCTGGCCATGATGGTCGGGGACTATGAGACGCTGGATGACCTGCGGGACGACGTCCGGACGCGGCTGGAGACGGAGGCTTCGCAGAAGGCCGAATCAGAGTACTTGGACAAGGTGTTGGATGCCTTTGTCGAAGCGGCGACCCAGATCGAGTATCCCAGCCAGGCGATTGACCGCGAGACCGACTTTTCCCTGAACCAGATGGAGCGGAATCTGGCCGGCTCCGGACTTCAGCTAGACTCCTATCTGAGCATGATCGGCAAGACGCGTGAGGCGTACAGACGCGAGTTGCGCCCCGCGGCTGAAACACGCTTGCAAAGGCGGTTGGTCCTCAATGAGATTGGTGAGCGAGAGGGCTTGGCCGTCGACCCCGAGGAGATCGAAGCCGAGATTGAACGCATGGCCGAGATGTTCGGACCCGAGGGGCAAGAAATGATCGCCACCCTCCAGACGGCCGAAGGGCGTCTTATGGTGGCCAATGATCTGTTGACCGGCAAGTCTCAGGAGCGGGCGACACAGATTGCCAAAGGCGAGGCGCCGCCGTTAGATGAGGAAGCAGAGCCGGAGGAGGACGTCGGCGAACCAGACAGCGAGGCTGAGACTGGAGCGCCCGAGACTGCTGGTGAGGAAGAGACCGGCGAAAGCGCCCAGGAGTCCCCGGCCCCGGAGGAGACGGAGGACGGCGATTCGGAAGACGCGGGAGCGTAGCCCGCGGCGACGCCGGCTCGCCTGGCGGGGAGCCATCTTACAGATTTGCGCTCCGATTCGGTGTACACTTGAACCGTCGAGTCGGAGACCGGGGCGGGGATTCTCCCGCCCCTCTATATGGGCTCTCCGGTAGAAACGAATTTTAGGAGGTTCTTCAATGCAGAATAGCTTGATTCCAATGGTGATTGAGACGACAGGGCGCGGCGAACGGGCGTACGACATCTATTCGTTGCTCCTGAAGGAACGGATCGTCTTTCTCGGTACCCCGGTCAACGACCAGGTGGCCAATCTGGTCGTGGCCCAGTTGCTGTGGCTCGACCGGGAGAACCCCGACAAAGAGATCCAGATGTTTATCAACTCTCCTGGTGGCGAGATCTATCCCGGGCTGGCCATCTACGACACGATGCAGATGCTGCGCGCACCGGTTTCGACCATTGCAGTTGGCTGGACGGCCAGCCTCGGTACCGTGCTGTTGGCCGCCGGGCGCAAGGGCCGCCGCTATGCCCTGCCCCATGCCACCATCCATATGCATCCGGCCGGCGGTGGGGCGCGAGGCTATGCGCCCGACGTGGAGATCCAATACAAGGAGCTGAAGCGAATGCAGGATCTGCTCCACAAGATACTGGCCGGGCATACGGGACAGAGCGTCGAGCGGATCGCCGATGACTTTGACCGCGACCATTTTATGGATGCGCCGAGCGCCGTGGAGTACGGTTTGATCGATGAGGTCCTAAAGACCCGGGAGGATGAAGACCAGGAAAGCGGCAACGGGCAGGATGAAGCCGGCGAGAAAGAGGCCGAAGAGAAAGAGGAGTAGGAACCCTATCCATGCAGGAATTGGACAGTCATATTTGCTCTTTTTGCCAGAGAAACGCCGAGATGGTCGACCGGCTGATTTCCGGGCCGGACGGCGTCTATATCTGCGACGAGTGTGTCGGGCTGTGCGTTGAGATTCTGGAGGAAGAGAAGCAACAAGAGAATCAAGAACGTGCGACCACTGGCGTCTCGGAACTGCCCCCGCCGCGTGAGATCTTCCGGCGGTTGGATGAGTACGTGGTCGGCCAGGAGCGGGCCAAAAAAGTCCTCTCTGTGGCTGTCTACAATCACTACAAGCGCATAAACGCCGGTCCTGCCGTCGACGATGTTGAATTGCAAAAGAGCAACATCCTGCTGGTCGGCCCTACTGGTTGTGGCAAAACTCTGCTGGCCCAGACGTTGGCCCGCATTCTGGACGTGCCCTTTTCCATCGCCGATGCGACAGCCCTGACCGAGGCCGGCTACGTGGGCGAGGACGTGGAAACGATCTTGTTGGGTCTGCTCCAGGCCGCCGACTTTGACATCGAGCGCGCCGAGAAGGGCATCATCTACATCGACGAGATCGACAAAACCGGGCGCAAGTCGGGTGACAATCCGAGCATTACCCGCGACGTGTCGGGCGAAGGGGTGCAGCAGGCGCTGCTCAAGATCGTGGAGGGGGCGGATGTGAACGTGCCGCCCCACGGAGGTCGCAAGCACCCCCAGCAGGAGTTCATCCAGATCAACACGACCAACATCATGTTCATCTGTGGGGGTACCTTCGAAGGCTTGGACAAGATTGTCGCGGAACGGATCGGGGCCAAGGGCCAGGTGGGGTTCGCTGGCGGGCGCGATATGCGCCGCCGTCAGAAGATGACCTCGGCTGACTTTTTGCGCCAGATCACGCCGGACGACCTGATGGCCTACGGGCTGATCCCGGAGCTTGTGGGCCGCTTGCCGGTGTCGGTGAGCATTGAGCCCTTGGACAAAGAATCGATGGTTGCCATCCTGACCCAACCCAAGAATGCGTTGAGCCGGCAGTTCAGACGCATGCTGGAGCTGGATGGCGTGGAGCTGGTGTTGACCGAGGATGCCCTAGAAGCCGTCGCCGAGATGGCCTTGGGCCGCAAGACGGGCGCCCGGGGATTGCGTACCATCATCGAAGAAACGTTGTTGGAGGTCATGTACGAGATCCCGTCGCGCCCGGACGTGGTCAAGTGTGTGGTGAATGGCGACACGATACGGCGCAAGGTGCGTCCCATTCTGCTCAATCAGGCGGACGTGCCGCTGCCGTGGAGCGAAGAGGAACTGCAAGAGAGCGCATAAAACCCCGCCCCGGCGGTTCATAGGGGCGAGGCAAGAATGCAGTGAATGAGGCCCACCTGCTGGCCAGCAGGTGGGCCTTGGCTATCTGCTAAGACGCCGCTATCCGCGCGCGGGATCAGCGCCAGAGCCCTTCTACGATCGTCACGGCGCGACTGGTGCCATCCTCTTGGCGGATGCGCCTTCCCAGCGCGCGTGCTTTGGCCCCCATGGGAGCGTCGCTCACGGCTTGGGAGATCGCCTCGGCCAAGTTGTTGGTGGTCAGCTTGGTGGCGGGGATGGGTCTGGGGCCGGCGCCCAGTCGAAAGACCCGGCGCCCCCAAAAAGGCTGGTCGGTCGTAAAGGGAACTACGATATTGGGTACACCCGCCCGCAGGCCGGCGCCCGTCGTTCCGGCGCCGCCGTGATGCACCACCGCCGCTGTACGCGGGAACAACCAGTGGTGCGGGATCGCACCGACCGGATGTATGTGTGGGGGGAGCTGCCCGCTATCGAGCGCGTCATTGGCCAGCCCCAGAAGACCACGCTGCCCCGTGCGCGCTAGGGCTTGGATGGCGATCTGGGCCAGCTGCTGTGGCTGGCGCATGATTGAGCTGCCGAACCCCACGTAGAGCGGCGCCGGCCCTGCGTCCAAGAAGTTCAGCAGGTGGTCTGGTGGATGCCAGGCTGGGTCCGGATCCAGGAACCAATATCCGGTGACATAACGGTCGCTGGCCCAATCGTCAGGCGGCGCCACTACCCGCGGGCTGAATCCATACAAGATCGGCGTCCGGCTCTGTTCCGGACCGTGGAAGGGCCACCCGCTCAGTGGCGGCAGGTGGGGGTGAGACCTTCTCACCTGGTGGTAGACGAGCCGGCTGCCCTGCCAAAAGATCTGGGTGGTCAGCCAGTGGCTGAGGCGCCGGTATGCGGCTCCCAGGGGCAGCTCGGGAAAGGCAACTGCGGGGAAGTCGCCGGTCGTCGAGAACATGGGAAAGAGCTGGGCGGAGATGTCGGCGATGCCCTGCTGGCGGGCCAACTCGTACCCGGCGTTGGTCAGCAGGAATGAATGCACGATGAGGTCCGTGTCCCGGCACACCACCTGTAGCGTTTCAAGTACCTGGGCCCCCACCGGCAGCGCAAATTGAGACATGACCGACAGCATGCGCACTGGATTTCGCCCAGCTCTTTGCACAAATCCAGCGACCAACTGGTCTGGATCGCCCGGCAACGGCGCAAAGTCTAGGGCCTTGGCCCGGGCAAAGGGCCCAAACTTGGCCGGTGCCGCCAACCGGACCATGTGGCCTCTCTGGTGGAACCTCTGGCCGAGGGCGATGAAGGGCTCGACATCTCCTCGGGAGCCGTAGGTGATCAGGGTGATGTGCAGTGCACGCCTCCGGTTCTGTGCTTGGCCCGCCGTGCAGGCCTGCCCTGCCGCCCGGCAACCGCGCCTGCCACCACGGTCGCATTCTTGGGAGGCACTGCAATCTGTCTGGTTGGGTGGTCCCGGGCAGGACGGGTGCGGCGCATGGCCTGGCGATCAAGAAGAGGGGGGCTGTGAGCGGCTGCTCCAGTCCACAGGAATTGGCTCGCCGAGAACGG
Source organism: Anaerolineae bacterium (assembly GCA_050116355.1). Lineage (GTDB taxonomy): Bacteria > Chloroflexota > Anaerolineae > JAAYZQ01 > JAAYZQ01 > JASFOV01. Next base: position 2,668 of record JASFOV010000090.1, on the reverse strand, counting down.
GTACCGGCTTGAAGATGTGTACATCCAGCCAGGCCCGGGCCAGGGCGAACAGCTCGCGCATTTGGTACCATGGACTGCGGAAATAGGCGCGCCGGTCGGCCACCACGCCGGCTGTCGTGAGTCCCAGCCGTTCGCAGGTGAACAAGGCGCGGGGTAGATGAAATCGCTGCGTGACCAGTATGGCTCGCTCGACCCCAAAGATCTCGCGGGCGCGGTAACAGCTATCGTAGGTCCGTCGCCCGGCATAGTCCAATACCAGATCCTCCCGCGGCACGCCCTGCGCCTCGGCGTACGCCGCCATGGCCGCCGGCTCGTTGTAATTCACAAAACGGTTGTCGCCCGTCAATAGCAGCTTGTTGACCGTCCCTTGTTTGTAGAGCGTGATCCCCATGTCCATGCGATCGGCCAGCGCCCTGCTCAGCCGCCCGCCTGGCAGGTAACCCGCGCCAAACACCAGGGCGACCGGCAGGGACGGCGCGTCCTCGGCCCGATCATAGATCTGGTCCTGGTACCGCTGCCCAGTCCAGGCCCGGAGGCCGAACAGGGCCAAAGCTCCTAGGGTGACCAGCACGAGTCCCCCCAGGATCACAAATGAGAGCATCTTTTTCACCAGTTGTTCCTCAAGGCCGACTGGAGCGTTTCCCGTTGGACTTCCAGCAATTGGCCGATCCCCTGCCCGGCCAGATCTAGGATCTCGTCCACAACCTGCCGGGGATAGGGTTCACCCTCTGCAGTTCCCTGGACCTCGATGAACCGGCCATCGCCGGTCATGACCACGTTGAAATCGACACTGGCCGCCGAGTCCTCGCTGTAGCACAGATCCAGGAGCAGCTCTGTGCCAACTATGCCGGCACTGATGGCCGCGACTTCAGTCCGGAGCGGGGCCGCTTGCAGGTCCTCCTCTGCTGCCAGCCGTTCCAGCGCCAGGGCCAGGGCGACGTACGCGCCCGTAATGGCCGCGGTCCGTGTGCCGCCATCCGCTTGTAGGACATCGCAGTCGAGGATGACCGTCCGCTCGCCGAGTCGTTCCAGATCGACCGCGGCGCGCAAGCTGCGACCGATGAGACGGCGGATTTCCTGGGTACGTCCTCCCAGGCCGCGCGTCTCGCGCCTTCTGCGCTGGTGGGTGGACCGCGGTAGCATCGCGTATTCGGCCGTGATCCAGCCTGCACCGCTTCCCTGCCGCCAAGGTGGCACCGATGCCTCGACGGTGGCGTTGCACAACACCCACGTCTTGCCCAGTTCGATGAGTACGGAGCCTTCGGCGTGCTCCACAAAGTCGGGCGTCAACCGGACCGGTCGTATTTCGTTCCATTTGCGGCCATCGCTTCGCATGGGCGGCCTCCTGTTCGAGTCTGCCTGCCTGGCCGGTGGCCTGGGCGAGCAAGCCCCATTATACCATCACCGGCAAGCGCGGTACAAGTCTCCGCCATCACAAAAAGCACTGGGAAGAGGGAGTTGCAAAAAACTCGGGTTCGCTGTATAATGGGGCCACCCTTGCTCGAGAAAAGCACCGTTGTGACTGATTTGGATACACGCCGCATCGCAAATGAAGAGGGACCGACCGCTTCTAGACCGGAGGGTACTCTGCCACCCGGTACGGTCTTGCAGGAGCGCTATAAGACCCTGTCTGTGCAGGGCGTGGGTGGCATGGGCGCCGTCTACCGGTCGCGGGATCTGCGCTTTGCGGCCGTGGAAAAGATCATCGCTGTCAAAGAGATGGTCAATACCATCCCTGACCCCCGTTTGAGGCGGATCGGCATCCAGAACTTTGAGCGGGAAGCCAATATCCTGGCCGGCCTCTCACATCCGGCCATTCCCAAGATCTTTGACTATTTCACCGAGGGAAATCGCAGCTATCTGGTGCTCGAGTTTGTGGAGGGCCAGACCTTGGAGTCTATCCTGGAGGCGCGCAGACACCCGTGCAGCCAGGAAGAGGCCGTTGATTGGGGGCTGCAGATCTGTGACGTGCTGGCCTACTTGCACAATCACAAGCCACCGGTCATTTTCCGCGACATCAAACCCGGGAATCTCATGTTGCGGCCTGATGGCCGGGTCATGGTCATCGATTTTGGGATCGCCAAAGTTTTCGAGCATGGGCAGCGTGGCACCATGATTGGCACCGAAGGGTACTCGCCCCCCGAGCAATACCGGGGCGCCGCCGAACCGCGGGGTGACCTCTATGCCCTGTGTGCTACCCTACATCACCTCCTCACCGGACGCGATCCACGGCTGGAGCCACCTTTCACCTTCCATGAGCGTCCCATCCGCCAGTTCAATCCGGCCATCTTGCCCGACGTCGAAGCGGTCATCATGAAATCGCTGTCCTACGACGTTCAGGAGCGATATGCCTCGGCCAATGAACTGGCCAACGCGCTGGCCAATGCCCTGCCTCACCGGACGCGCCGGACGGGCATTTTGGACGTGACCGGAAGCGCATCAAGCCAAGCCATGCCGCAGGATGTGAATCCCGTGTGGGTCTTCAAGTGCGAAGACGAGGTGCGTTCCTCCCCCCGAGTGGCCGATGGGCTGCTCTACATTGGTAGCTACGACCACAATCTCTATGCCCTGGATGCTCAAGAGGGCACCTTTCAATGGAAGTGCCCGGCTGAGGGGGGCATTGCCTCCACACCGTGCATCCACGAGGATTTGCTGTTGGTCGGCTCCG
>JASFOV010000089.1:0-11683 GCA_050116355.1 Anaerolineae bacterium | reverse complement strand
AAACAGCAACTACTACCTGGCCCACGAAACCCTCCTGGGCCACATCTCCATCCCACCCGAAAACATCCACCGCATACGGGGCGAGCTAGAGCCAGAAGCAGCCGCGCGCGCCTACGACCGCGAACTCCAAGATGTGTACTGCGGACCGCGGCCGCGGTTCGACCTGGTATTGCTCGGATTGGGCCACGATGGCCACACCGCCTCCCTCTTTCCCGGCTCCCCGGCGCTGCACGAGGCCGAACAGCTGGCCGTGGCGGTCCAGGCCGAGTACGAGGACCGGCCTGCGCAGCGGGTGACACTGACCTTGCCGGCCATCAAAACCGCACGCCAGGTCCTGTTCCTGGTGGCAGGGGCTGACAAGTCGGAGATTGTGCGCGCAGTGCTCGAAGGGCCAGGCGGACAGCTCCCGGCCCAAATGGTCAGCCCGACCGCCGGTCGTTTCGTCTGGCTGCTGGACGCCGCGGCAGCCAGCCAGCTAACCGCCAACGCACAGCTGGCCGCCGCGGGGTTGGGATAAGAATGGCGCCGGCAATTGAATGGAACCTAGCCCGACCCATGAACTGAGGTGTGAGTATGAAACGCTTTTGGCTGGTTGCCGTCTTGTTTGTTGTTGCGCTGCTGGCCGCCGGATGCGGCTCGAATAGCCTCGGGCCCGGCGAGACGCCCACGCCGGCGCCTTTGCCCACTGAGCTGCCCCCCACCAACACTTCAGCGCCAACGCTTGTGGCGACGACCCGGCCCACCGAGCCGCAGGCCACGGCAACCCCGGAACCCGCACCCACTGCGACGCCTATGCCAACCAGCGCGCCACCGACGAGCACCACCGAACCTACCCCTGGCGATGCGGGCGATACGGGCAATGCCGATGTCGTGCGCGTGCGCGCTGTTGAGACGGCGTCTGAGGCCAATGCCAGTACGTGGACCTTTCACGTCACCGTCGAACACCCCGACACGGGCTGGGACGACTATGCCGACGGCTGGGACGTGGTCACACCCGACGGTGAGGTGCTCAAGCCCGACCCGGACAGCCCTTTCACCCGGCTGCTTCTGCACCCCCACGAAAACGAACAACCCTTCACGCGCAGTCAAAGCGGCATCGTCATTGCCGCGGACATAACCCAGGTCCGCGTCCGGGCCCACGACCTGGTCGATGGCTTTGGCGGGCGCGAAGTAACAGTCGATCTGACCGCCGCCTCCGGCCCTGATTTTGAAGTGGAGAGAATGGAAGAGTAGCGATGACAGATCGAGATCTACAGGTCCAGCCCTGGATGGGAGAAGAGGCGCCATCGGAGGCAGACTTGCGCCGCACTCTGGATGAGGAGGGGCTGGCGCCCTATCGCTGGTCGAACGGGCCCGGCGATGTCTATGGCGCCCACACCCATCCCTACCACAAGGTCATCTATGTGGTGCGCGGCTCCATCACCTTTGGGTTGCCCGGCCAGCGTATCGAGCTACAGGCCGGAGACCGGCTGGAACTACCTGGCGAGACAAGGCACGACGCCGTCGTAGGACCCGACGGCGTCGTCTGTCTGGAAGCTCATCGCCGCTAGGCCCCCAGACCGCGCTATCAATGAAGCGCTGGCAATCGCCAGCGCTTCTCTGTACCCCTACCAGCCATCGTACCGCACCAGATCGTCCAGCGACTTGCGCTTTTTGGTCCGCGGTTTGTCGGCAGGATAGCCCAGCGGGGTAAAGGCGATAGGCTCCACACCCTCGGGCAAGCCCAGCACCTCGCGGGCGGCATCGGGATCAAAATCGGCGATCCAACATGTACCCAAGCCCACATCGGTGGCCGCCAGGACCAGGTGATCCATCACAATGGCCGCATCCACATCGACATAGGCCTTGCCATCCATCCGCACCCAGCCCTCGTCGGGTAGGGCGCAGATGCAGATCACAATCGGCGCATCCACAAACCAGCGCCGCTGGTAGATCCGCTGTAGTTCCGCCTCACGTCCTTGGGTCGAAAGCACAATGAGTTGAAAGGGCTGCCGGTTGGCGGCCGTAGGCGCCAGCCGGGCCGCCTCCAGCACGCGCTCTAGCTTCTCTTCCTCCACAGCGTCCGGCTTGTAGGCTCGCACACTGTAGCGCTCCCGAATCAATTCGGAAAATTCCATGAAATACCTCCTCGATCTAGTCTTGTTCCTCATTCCTCAGCAGCCGCAGCGCAGCCTCGGCGAGGATAGCCGCTCCGATAGGCATGCACCGCTCGTCGACGTCAAACAGTGGGTGATGTGCTCTCCGCTGGTCACCCGGCAGCCGGCAGCCGAGCATAAACATGGCGCCCGGCGCTATCTTGGAAAAGAACCCAAAATCCTCGGCTCCCAAATGCTTTTCGCCAGGCTGGTTGTGACCGGCACCCAACAGATCGTCGCCAACCTCCGCCAACAGACGGCTGATGCGCGCATCGTTATACATGGGCGGGTAGCCGATCTCGATCTCATAGCTGTAGCCACCGCCCAAGGCCTGGGCAATGTTCAAGGCACGCTCGATCTCGGTATGGATCGCTCGCTGGACCTCAGGCTCCATATAGCGGATGGTCGCCGATAACTGCACCTCCTCGGGAATCACGTTTCCGGCCTGACCGCCGTGGATGGAACCAAAGCTGATCACCGCCGGCTCGAACGGATTGAGGCGGCGCGAGGCGATCCCGTACAAGGCCATCACGACGTGTGCGGACAAGTAGATGGGATCCAGTGCTTTGTGCGGAATCGCGCCGTGCCCCCCCCGACCGGTGATCGTGGCAAAGAGCGTGTCCACACCAGCCGACACAGGACCGGCCGCTACGACGACGTCACCGACGTCCGTTTCGACATCAACGTGCAGGCCGAAAACAGCGTCGACCCCCTCCATGGCCCCATCTTCGATCATGCGCGGCGCGCCACTGATCCCTTCGTCGTCCGCGACTTCTTCTGCTGGCTGGAACAGGAAGCGGATGGTCCCGGGGTACGCCTCCTTGCTGAGCAAGGTTGCGACCCCCAAGCCAATGGCCGTATGCACGTCGTGACCGCAGGCGTGCATCACCCCCGGCACCTGGGATGCGTACTCGACATCATTCCCCTCCTGGATGGGAAGGGCATCCATATCGGCACGGATCGCGATCACCGGCGCACCCTGGCCCCGATCGGCCACCACCCCAGTTTTGCCCACGCCGGTCCGCACCTGGTATCCCAGGTCTTCCAGTGTCTGGGCCACCCGGCCAGCCGTCCGCGTTTCTTCGAATCCCAATTCGGGGTGCATGTGAAAATCACGACGCCAAGCGACGAGGCGCTCGGCAATCTCTTGCGCGCGTTCAAGCATGAGTCTCCTCCTGGCCACCGGCACAGGGAGCGGCGGCGTATTGTCTCACTAAAGATAGTACCCGTTCCTCGTTCCACTGCACAAAGGCGCCACTCCAATCCCGGGGCGCGTAGAGGGCCAAGACGGCCAAAGAGCAGCCCGGTAGTTGGGGGGGCAACAGATCGCCCTGGGCATGGTAGCCCAAGAACCGTTCGTGCACCTCGGCAGGCATCCCAGCCGACCCTTCGTTGCGAATGAGCGTCTGCATCCTGGTGTCAACCACTCCCGGCCGGAAGGCAACAGCCGTAAGCTCGGGCTCCTCGGCGGCCAGGACCCGGGTGAAGTGGTTGACAGCCGCTTTGGATGCGCAGTAGGCCGACCAGCCTTCGATCACGCTCACGGCCGCCCCGCTGGACACATTGAGCACACGCCCTTGATGCTCGCGCAGGAAGGGCAAGGCCGCCTGGGTGAGCAGAAAAGGCCCCAGCACATTGACGATCCAGTTCTGTTGCCACGCTTCCGGATCCGCCTCAGCGATGGGGGCGATGGGAGTTAGAATTCCAGCGTTGTTGATGACAGCATCAAGCCGCCCAAAACGCCCAACCGTCGCCTCCACCGCATGCCGGCAATCGTCAACCTGGCTCACATCGCCAACAAGGGGCAAGGCCTGGCCTCCACTAGCCTCGATCTCCCGCGCTATCGCCTCCAAGTCATCTGCAGAACGAGCCATCAGCGCCACACCGGCTCCCAAGCCAGCCGCTACCCGGGCAGTAGCCGCCCCCAAACCGCGCGACGCACCAGAAACGAGAATGGCTGCATAAGTCATGGGCCTCCTCCAGAAAATCTATGGACCTGCACTGTCCAATGCTGTCCGAGTGTCCTGCTGGCACAGGAAGGCGCTCCTAACGGGCCAACGAGCGTATTATACCACGAACAAGCCGCGAGTCACAACTCAAGGACGGCGAATCCCACGCCTGTACCTGTTTGCCGTATGCCGCCTTTTCGAGTATAATTCGCCAGATGTCTAAGGAGGATAGACCAAAGCCGCTGAGATTGTTATGAACCGAGGATATGCGTTCGGATTCCTTATTATTTTGCTCATTGTGATCCTGGGCTTGTACGTGGCCATTACCGGCTTCCAGTCAAGCCGCGAGACATGGCGCACCCTAGCCACGTCGCCGCCGAATACCCAAGCCGCGCAGGCACCCCAATCGACGGCTGAACCCACCGCCACGGCTACCGAAACGGTCTTTGTGGTGCCGACAACCGCACCGGGCATCACCGCGACCCTAACGGCGGCTGTTCTGCCAGCCGGCACCGCAACGCCGGCAGCCACCCAACCAGCAGAGAGCGGCCCGACCGCCGAGCCAACGGCTCCGCCCACCAGCCCACCTCCGGCGCAGCCGACCAATACCCCGCCCGCTGTCCAGCCGCCTACCCCGGCCCCACCCTCAACCCAACCGTTTCGTGTGGCCGGCCCGCCGAGCGGCGATCCCAATTACCCGAGTTGTTGCTACATCTTTGGCACGGTGCGCGACGCGGCGGGAACTGGGCTAGAAGGGGTCCTGGTCAAGGCCTTTAACGAGTGGAACGACCTGCCTCCAGCTCCCACCAAAGGGGGCGGGGAACTGGGCCAGTACAACATCCCCATCGGCCAGGACAACGTGACCTGGTACGTGGTCATCGTCGACGGCGCCGGAAACCAGATCAGCAGCCAAGCCCCCCTCAACTTTGACCCCAACGTGGCTGGCGGCTTCCGGGTCGATTGGCGACGCACCTATTGAGACTCTATGCACCGAAACAGGCCGCCGGGGGTTTCGCCCGGCGGCCTGTTCTTTTGTCTGAGTAGCGTACGTTTGGGGTCTACCCCTCGGGAAGATACGGGCAGCGATCCAGCCCCCGCTCGGTGCGGATATAGTCGCACAACATCACATAGGGCGCTTTCAGGTATAGCTGGTCAACCGGGCTAGGCTTCATCACCGACCACCAGTACTGCTCGTCGTTCTGGGTCCACTTTGCGTCCGGCATGTAGATGAGGCTCATAATGCCAATCCACGGCTGCCAGTTCTCCTTGGCATAGCGGTAGGCCCGCACCATATATTCGCCCTGCACGAACTGATCCGCCACCCGGTGCCAGTAGTACGGGCTATCGGGTCGCTCATCAATGGTCCAGCCAAACTCGAGCACCACCACCCGCTTGGCCGCATCGCCATTGTTGACCATGATCTGGCGCAGATCCTCCACGTGGCGGAAACAGTAGATCCGGCAGGCATCGCCCGGACAGTTGGGATCGCCCACATTGTAGTAGTTGGCGTCCGTCGCCACCACGGCGGGATCCAACTCGGGCGGCGCGCGATATCCAGCCCCATGAGCGCCTAGCAGATCAAAGTATGGTTTCGCACCGGCATCATACATGGCCTGAATGAACTGCGTATCGGGCACCGCTCGCTGGCTCCGCTCGGTCGTGGGCGCCATGCCGGCCGTGACGACCAAGGCACTCGGATCAGCCCTTTTGATGGCATTGTAGGCCTTGGTCAGCATCTGCGTATATTCCCGGGCGTTGGGCGGCTTATTGCCCCACTCACGGGCCAAATTGGGCTCATTCCACACCTGGTAGGCGTGGATGCGTCCTTTGTAACGCGTCGCCAGCGCGGTCATAAACCGGGCAAAGTGATCGCTATTGCTGGGTGGCGGGCCAGCCCACTGCGGGCCATGGTCCACCCGAACGATCAGCTTTAGGCCAAACTCCTCGACCTGATCCACGATGCGGTCAGCCGTCTCCCAATCGTACTCGCCCTGGCCGGCGCCTTCGATATCTCGCCAGGCAAACCATTGCTTGACCCACGTAAAACCTGCGTCCCGGATCAGGCCCAGGTCGCGGTGCGCCACCTCTGGTCGCCACCACAGGAAAGCCTGGATGCCATAGTCGGGCGAAGCCATAGTGGCCGGTTTCGCCGGCGGGCGCGGCGTCGCCGTCGGTCCAGCGGGTGGTTCCGTTGGCGGGGTGTCGGTGGCGGGCGCTTCCGTCGTTGGCGCGCCGGTTGCCCCCGCCTCGGACGTGGGCGTACGGTCCACCAAGGTAGCTGTCGGCTGCGTTCCAGTGGCCGTGGGCCCCGCCGTTGGTGTCAAGGACGGTTGGACCGTCGTCTCGGCCACTACCGTAGAGGTCGGCTCCAGGGTCGCTGCGGTGGTGGGCTCCGCCTCCGGCCCGTTCACGAAGCGTAGGACAACGGCCACACCGACAAACACCAGAGCAGCCACAATGGCAATGCTCAGCACAGCAATCACAACGGTCGGGCCTCGACTGCTATTGCCCCCCGAGCCCCCTGGGTCTATGTCGACTTTGAGATCTTCTGTCATCGAATCCACCTGTCGTTCGGAGTACAGCTCGCTTTCTCGACACAACAGGGCACGGGTCTAGCGCCCGTGCCCTGTATTCAGATGTCCATCGAGATAGGCTACTTGGGCATGGCTTTGAGACGCCGGTAGGTCTCCGTCGCACTCCAGTCGCTATTTACGATACCCCACTGTGCTTTTTCTGTGCCGGGGGCCACTACATCAAAGTTCAGGTTCCAGAGGAAGGCAGTGCCGACAAACCCCCACTGCTTCATCAGCTTGTAGGCCTCGACGGTCCAGGCGGCCTGCTCTTCGCGGGAGTTGTCCCGGGCATAGCCGTAGCTCTCGTCTCCGATCCAATTGGTCGCCCATCCAAACTCGGTCGGCCATATCTTTTTGCGGCCATCCCCGTACTTTTTCATGATATTGTAATAGCCGTTCAGCGTCGCATAGAAGCTCCAGGAGTGGTGCAACGTATTGCACGGCCCGCGGAACGAAGCGCCCTGCTTGGTGATAAAGTCACAGGCACTTTGGCCGCCCCGGACCCAGGGGGCGACATTAAAGCCACTGGGGTGCGCACCGATGGCGTCGCTATAGTTCTTCAAGCCATTCTTGTACATCCCCTCCAGATAGGCATAGTCATCCATGGCCAGCGGCGCCGGAGCTCCAGTGGGCGTCAAAGCACCACTAACCACGATCATTTTGGGACAAGCGGCCTTGATCTTGTTGTAGGCAGGCTTGAGCAGGTTCACGTAGGCCGCCGGATTGATGTTCATGTTGCCCCACTCATAGTGCAGGTTCTGCTCGTTCCAGACCTCAATGGCCTTCACACTGCTGCCACAGTAGCGCGCCGCCATGGCCCCGACGAAATCGGCCAGGTCGCCATAGTTGTTGGGCGGGCCACCCACGCTGAGGTCTTGGCCGCCACGCGACCACAGTGGCGCATTGACCACACTATACAAGACCTTGACGCCAGCGGCATCGGCCGCCCCTACGATCTCGTCCAGCGCGCCCCACTCGTAGGCGCCCTTGGCCGCCTCAAAATGCTTCCACTCGACCTGCTGCTTGACCCAACCAAAGCCCAAGTCGCGCACCATCGCCATCACCTGCCCGGCTTGACCATTGTGCACCATATGCGCCTGGATACCATAGCCAAAGTTGGTATTGACCCGGTTGGCGCTGCTGCCGCCGCTGCTGCTGGTGGCGGGTTTGGGGGTCGGCTGAGCTGCCGCCGGCCTAGCCGTCGGCTTGGGCGTCGGGGTGGGCGGGACGGGTGTCGGCGTGGGGACCGGTGTCTCGGTCGGCACCGGGGTTGGACTCGGCGTCGGGGTCGGTGTGGCGGTGGGCGCCGCAACCAAGAGCGCTACCTTGTTGGCGCCGGCTATCGTCTGACCATTGTTGGCCACCACGGCGACGCCAATCTCGTAGGAACCAGGCTCGTCCGCCGTCCAGGTATAGTGCTGCTGCTCCATCCCGGTCGTCAATTCGGAAACGGCATCGCCCGTCGAGTTCGACACGTTCCACACCAACGAGAACTGGCTGTCCACCGGCGTCACATTCGTCTCGGCGGACGCCTGGTAGTCGCGCACCAGATCCCAGATGCGCGGATCGTTGCCCTCATCCCACATGGCTCGCACCGCCATGCCGCCTACGTTAAAGTGTGACAACAGGGCCAGCTTGCGACTCAGGCTGCTGGCATCCTCCAGCCAGACGATCCGCTGCTGGCCGCTCGTCTTGTCGACGTACGAGAACCAGTACCGGCCCAGCGTGGGATCGAACTGCACGCCGACCGTGTCCAGGCTGGCTGTGACCTGATCGCCAAGAACGACTACATCGCCCTGGACATCGACGGCCAGCTTGCTGAGCTCGGCCAGTGAATCGCGATAGGTTCGCTCCAGCATCACCCCGCCGGCATTCTCCACGCTGCGCGCCGTGAACTCGGGCCGCAGTTTGTACCGCTCGACCTCGCCGGTGGCCCACCACAGCAGCGCTTCCATCTGGCCCCCAGGGGCATAGGCGGCCGGATCCTGTAGAGCCGGGAACTTGAGGCCATCCGCGACGCGACCGATGGCCGCCCAATCGTAGGCGCCGGTCTCCCAGCGGTCCTCTGCAATCTGGGTAGGAGCCTCCACGTGAACGGTGAGCTGCTTGTCGTTGGCGTGCAGGACCTCGGCCAGACTTTCGATGAACAACCTGTACTCGGTTCGCAGATCAGGGTTCACACCTCGATAGTCAAGGTCGATCCCGGCATACATCTCACCGACCACCAGATCGGCTATCGTCTGCACATGGGCCTCGCGCGCCTCGGGAACGACCAGCATGTTGTCCACCAAGTCGCTGCGCACCACACCATCGTCCGTCCAGTTGCGCAGCGTAGGCAACACGCGGTAGGCTTCTTGTCCTTCGCTCTCCGGCAGGCTGGCCAGCTCCCCTTCGATGGCATAGTTGTCGGCCAAGTAGTAGCCCAGCGGATTGAGCTCGGACAGAGCCTGGCCACCCAAACTGGGCAACGACACGTACTCGGGCAGCTCGGCGCTGACCTGCGGCGGTTGTGCCGCGCTCTGGACGACCACGATGGTCTGCGGGACATAGTCCAGATGGGACTCAATCACATCGTCCTCGACGATCGTTTGGCCGGGAAGAAACTCCCATCCGGTTCCGTTCCAGTTGTACATCGACATGGTCTCGTACGGTTCGGCCGCATTCGGAATCGGGACCGTCACGACCACGGAGCTGGGCATCGAGGAGCCCTTAACCTCAATCTGGTAGATAGGGCTTTTGACCTGCAGGTGACTGGGCAGCGCTGCGGCGGCTTCCTCCAGATCATTGCCCGCCTTGCCGCTCATAAAGACCGGGTTGGGCACCGACTCGACCTTCAGCTTGGCGTCTTTGTCCAGACCTTCGGCCAAGAGGGTCACCTGCATCCCATCGCCACCGGGATCCACAGCCGAACCCCCTTCATCCCGGTCAATATCGACAAAACCGGCATCAAAGATGCGATCCTGAGCCGAGACCGGCGGCAGAAGCATGGCCGCGACGACCAAAACTGCGATCAGCACATTGAGGAGCCAGCCTCCCGACTTGCCCTCCAATAGCCCGTTCAGTCCGTCTGTCAACTCGCTAGATTCCTTCGCCATTGAATAGCCTCCACGATATTCTTTCCCACAGTTTCCGATCTACCAGATTACCCATGTGCGCTAGGCGTGAAAAATACCCCGGGGGCCGAGCATGCGCAAGGCACCCTCAGCTCGGGGTCCTCATCTAACCGCTCTCACGAAGCGCTTCAACCGCCTTCATCGTTGTACGTGTGCGAGCATAGGCGGAATCTTAGCACAACCTGGCCAATTTGGCAAATCGAAACGGACCGCCGCCAACTGGCGTTTTGGCCGGCTGCAATCTCTAGGATCGGGCCCGGCTCCGCTCGCCGAGGGCGAACAGCCAGGAAAAGGTACGCCGCAGCCAAGTGCGAACCGGACCTTTGTAGCCTTTGACCATCATGACGGTAACCGGCGCCCGGAGCGCAACGCGCTCGGGCACCGTGCCAAAGAGCACCTGGTCGAACAGACGCTCGGCCGTGGCGCCGATCACAAGCAGATCGTGCTCGACAGACTCTTTGACGATGCCATCCACGATATCATCGGCCGGCACCACTTTGACCTCCAGCGGGTAATCATACGCAGCGGCCAGGCTGCGCAGGAGCTCAAACCCTTGGGCTCGCACCTCGGGGCATGCGTCCGCCGGGACACAGACGTACAACAGAGTAACCACCGGCGTCTCGCCCGACCGGGCCGCATAGCGTCGCGCCTGATCGATGGCCAGGCTGATGACCAGCTTGGCATTCTGGCCACCGGCCGTTGGCACCAGAATCCGCCGCGGGTCCTTTCGCTTCCGGAAACGCACCACGGCCAGATCGCAGGGCGGATTGTTGGCTACCAGATCGATCACGCTGCCAAAGGCCTGGTGGGGGCTCTCCGTATGGCCCGGCCAGCCGAGGAGCATGAGATCCACCTGCCGCTCGCGTGCGGTGGCAGCGATCGCCCGGCCGACGTGGCGGTCGAGTCGGATCATGGTATGGACCGGCACATCGACCTCCCGCGCCTGGCGGATGGCCGCCTCCAAGACCGGCCGGCCCTCGCGCAGGAACATCCGGCCATCCGAGAGGGAGAGCTGAACCGGTACCCGGACGACATGCAGGGCGAGCAGCTCGCCATCATGTTCTTTGGCAATGGCCGCGCCGAGGATGCCCAGCAAGCGCGCTTGATCCTCGTTGGCCAGCGGGACCAATACCTTGTAGTCCTTGGGCACCAAGCGTTCCTCGTGGAGGATTCTGGCCGGGAGCCCCTCTTCTTCTTCCTCAGTCCGCCGGGTGTAGGCGACATACACCACGGCACCGATGGCTACCCAGGCCAGGCCGACATACCAGGCCAAAGGCTGGAATGTGAACTGGTAGATGGCCAACCCCAAGTTAAAGACGATGCCCAGAATGGGCAACAGGGGGAACAAGGGCGCCTTGTACCCGCGCTGCAGATCAGGTTCCCGCACCCGGATCACGATCATGGCCGCATTGGTCAATGCAAAGGACAGCAAGAACATCAGGCTCGCCCCCGAGCCCACCACCTCCAGCGGCAAACCGACCGCAATGGCGACGATGATCACACCGGTCACCAGGACAGCGATGTAAGGCGTTCGCCGTCGCGGATGGATCGTGCCCAGGGCCGGCGGCAGCATCCGCTCGCGCCCCATACTGAATCCCACCCGTGAGGAAGCCAACACACTGGCATTTAGCGCCGACATGGTCGAAAACAACCCGCCGAACACGATCAGCGCCACGCCAAACTCGGGCATGAAATTCTCGGCAGCGCGCACAATGCCGGTCTCTTTGTAGATACCCAGGATCTCCCACGAGGTGTTGATTGCCGGATCGTTGGGATCCAAGGTCTCCTGAACCCCAAGCTCCTGCGGGAGTTCTTGGGGCGTCAGACCGTACACTCCAAACTTGGCCGGATCTACCGCGCCGATAGAGACCAACAAGATCAAGAGATAGATCGACACCGCAACGGCCAATGAG
>JASFOV010000088.1:0-11686 GCA_050116355.1 Anaerolineae bacterium | reverse complement strand
GAGGTGGACTATACGCTGACGGTCACCATCCCGCCGCTGTAGCATGCAGTATTGCCAGTGTACGCAGCAAGATCTGTTGCAGAACCCTCGAGCCACGAGGTCTAGGGGAGCAAGGCCAGATACGATGCTGTGGATTGTTGGGGTGGTGCTGAGATTGTGCTAGAGCGTCGGCCACTTGCGAGCGAGCAGGTCCTCTAATTGGGCGCGCTGCCCGGCGCTGCCGACTGCCTCATAGAGGGGGAGACATCCGGCCGGCTCGACTTGGCCGGCCGCCAGTTTGAGGGCAAAGGCGAAACAGGTTTGCTCACCACAACGCTTGCAGTTGGTTTGGGGCAGCAAGCGATAGAGTTCCAGAGGCTGGCGACGCTCGTGGGTGGTGTGGTCGGGCTCTATCTCATCGCGCTGGGCCCACGTGTCGTTGACCAAGGCGACCAGCGACTCAATGACGTCCGCCGCGTGTTCGCGGCTTTCCAGGTCATCGGCGGCGATGCGGTCGGGCCAGAAGCCAATATTGTGCCCGTCGTGGCGCCAGCCCACCGAAGGGCGGCCCGGCTTGTAGATGGCGCGGCTCAGCGTGGCGTTGAGGTAGGGCATGACCTCGCGGATGTCCACCTCTAGGTGGGCGATGGCTTCGTATTCGAAGTCTGTGTCGCTGTGTGTCGAGACCGAGATCTCTAATTCGTAGGACTCGATGAGCATACAGATCCTCCCTCAGATGAGGCCCAATTCCCTGGCGCGCAGCGCGGCCTGGGTGCGGTCCCGGACCCCTAGTTTCTGCAGAATGGTTGTGACATAATTCTTGACGGTGCCGTGGGCCAGACTGAGCCGGTCGGCGATCTCGCGGTTGCTGAGACCTTGAGCCAGCAAGCGCAGGATCTCACGCTCCCGATCGGACAGCGGCTCAGCCAAGCCCTCATCCGGCGGGCGCCTGGGTGGCGCCATGCGGGCGAATTCGGTTACCACACGGCGGGCGACGGATGGCTCGATCAGGGCTCCGCCAGCGGCGATGGTGCGCACGGCGTCGGCCAGATCGTGGCCGGAGACATCTTTGAGCAGGTAGCCCAGTGCGCCGGCGCGCAGACCTTCGAAGACGTATTCGTCGTCGTCAAAGGTGGTCAGGATCATGATGCGGGCATCGGGCCACCGCTCACGCAGCCGCCACGTGGCCTCCACGCCATCCATGCCCGGCATGCGCACGTCCATGAGCACCACATCGGGCTCCAGCTGGGCATAGGCGTCCAACGCCGACTGCCCGTCTCCAGCCTCCCCAACGATCTCCAGGTCGGGTTCGAGCTCCAGCAGGATGCGCAGGCCCTCACGCATCAACTGCTGATCATCCACGAGCAGGATTCGGATCTTGTCAGCCATTGTCTGCCATCCTGCCCAGCGGCAAGCGGAAGGACAATTGGGTCCCGCCGCCGGCCCGGGGTTCTACGTGGAACTCGCCGCCGAGCTGGGCCGCTCGCTCTTGAAGGCCGCGCAAACCAAAACCCTCATTTTCGTTGCCCTCGGGCATGCCCCGGCCATCGTCGCTCACCAGCAAGTCGATGGACTCGGCCCGTACCGTCAACAGGAACCATGCTTGACGGGCGCCGGCGTGCTTCTGTACATTGGTCAAAGCTTCCTGTGCGGCGCGGTAGAGGGCCATGCGAACGGCATCGGATAGTTCGGGTAGGTGATCGGGTAGCATCTGGTGGATCGTCAAGCCGGTGGCTTCTTCGAAATGGGCAATGAGACGCTGTAAAGAGCTGCGCAAGTGCAGGTCCGCTTCGATGGGAGTTCTCAGGGTAGCCACGGTGCCGCGTAGCTCGCCCAGTGCTTCGCGTACTTGCCCGCGGACCGTTCCAACCAGATCCGCCGCCCGCTGCGGGTCGGTAGGGCACAGGCGTTGGGCCGCTTCCAGCTGGACCGAAGCCACGGTCAGCCGGTGGCCCAGGGTGTCGTGCATCTCGCGCGCCAGGCGGTTGCGCTCCTCGACGACGGCCAGCTCCTCGGCGCGGAGGGCGTACTCCTGCAGTTGCTCGTGGGCCTTCTGCAATTCGGCCAGCAGGGTCTGGCTTTCGCGGCGGGCCGCGTCTGCCCGGGCCAGAGTCCGAGCGAAGGTACCGATGAAGGCATAGAGGACGCCGTACAGGAACAGGGAGATCAGGCCTTCGCCCAGGTTGATGCCTATGGCAAAGGAGGCTGCAGTGACAAGACTGAAGGCGGCGATCCAGTACACGCCCTGGCGCAATGGCAGGTTCAGGATGGCCCAGGTGATGGGTGGTATGTAGAGGACGGGATACATCGTCCAGCCCGGCTGTAGAAACATGAGGGCTGCGACCAGCGCCCCGTGTACGACTAGGTAGGCGTGGACCTGCCAGGTCGGACTGCCTCGGCGGGGCATGCGCAGCTGGAGGAGGGCGATGGCCCCGAGCAGGATCACGACAGTCCAGCGCAGAGCGACCGTGGTGGGAGGTCGGAACCGTAGCCCGACCACGCCGGCTGCGACCAAAATGACATAACTGGCAAGCAGGAAGCCAATGTTTTCCCGCCGGGTGGTGATCTCGTCGCTCATGATGACATTATACTCGGTTACGGTGGTTGGGGCAAGCGGGCTCGCGGCGCGCGAATCCGTGGCTGTGGCGGCACGCTACGTCTTGCCTGCTATCTCCTCCAGCTCGGCAAAGTCCTCTACCAGCATGGGGCTCTGCCAGGTGGGCTTGCATGTCACCAAACGAGGCAGCGTACCGAGCACCACTCGGTACGCTGCCTGACGGTATGGGCTTGCTATTCGAATCTGAAGCGCCACGTGGCCACGATAAAGAATGCGGCAGCGAAGCCGAGGAGGACCAAGATGTTGGGCACCGTCTGGGCCAGGGTCCAGTTGTCGGCCACCAGGCCCATATAGCCCTCGATGCCCCACGCGCTGGGTGTTAGCCGCGATAAGATGCCGATAAAGCCTTCGGCACGGAAGAGGGGGAAGATGGTGCCGCCCAGCGCCAGCAAGACAAAGCCGAGGACCATGCCCAGCTGGTCGGCCTGCTTGCTGCTGGTACACAGCGCACCGAGCAACATGCCCAGCGAGGCGGAGGCCAGGGCGAGCGCCAGGGTCAGCAGCAGCAGCGCCAGCGGTGACTCGCCCAGGGGCATCTGGAAGAGGGCATAACCCGCGCCAAAGAGGACGATGACCTGCAGAAAGACGATCAGGACGTAGGCCAGCATCTTGCCGGCTACGATGGAGCCACGAGGCATGGGCGAGGTCAGCAAGCGGCGGAAGCTGCCCTCTTCCTTCTCTTTCAGTAGTGAGGCGGCCATCTGGCCGATCAAGAAGAAGGCAAAGGCCACAGCAAAGCCAGGGACATAGTAGGTAATGGGGTCCCACGGTTGCACTTCCTCCGCTCCAGCCACGGCTTCATCCTCGATGGTGATGACCGGGTTCTGGCGCATCTGCTGCACCTGGGTCCACATTACGCCTAGGGTTTGGGCTTCAAAGGCCTGGACCAGTTCGGGTGGAGTCTGCTCATACTCGGGCGCCTGGGCCAAGACGGCGTGGATGCCATAGCGCAGTTCGCCCAAGACCCCGATCTCGGCCATGGCCTGGTTGGTGATGCCGGCCACGATGCTGGCCGCATCCTGTTGGGTGGGGTCCTTGATGATGGTGACTTCCACCGGCTCGCCAGCATCGATCTTGGCGCTGAAATCGGCGGGGATGACGACGGCAGCCGCGGCGTCGCTGCTAGCTACCTGTTCATCGGCCTGGAGGGGGTCGCTCATCTCCTGGACGACGAGTACATCGACCTCCTTCAGGCCATCGGCCAGCATCTGGCCATAGGTGCCGCCGTCCAGGTTTACCAGTTGGACGGCGACCTCGATCTCGGTCTCTTCGCTGTCGACGTTGCCAAAGGCCATGCCCAGCAGACTGGCAAAGAGCAACGGCATCAGGAAATAGACGGCCAGGGCACCTTTGTCCTTGAGAACAAGGAGCAGATCTTTCCATGCAACAGCCAAGGTGTACCTAATCATTATTCTCTCCTCGGTGACGGTAGGTCACAGATTGTATCATCAACTAGGCCGTGTTGACATTTGGTAATTTCACGCCTGAGACGAGCGAACGAACCAGCACTTCCTACGCTGCAGACTGTTGAAATGTCAACACTACCTAGTCAAACTTGAATCTTAGAAGACCGGCCACAAAAAACACCGTCACAAAACCGGCCAGGATGGCAAGCTCGGGCAGGATGCTGGCCACGCCCAGGCCTCGGATCATTAGGTCGTTGTAGGCCTGGATCGCCCAGTAGTGAGGCACAATCTTGCCAATTGTGTTGAGAAAATCACCCAAGACAAAGGCGGGGATAAACGCACCGCCGACTAGGCCAGCTATCCACAGCCCAACAGAACTGACACCACCTACCTGGCTTTCGGTACGGCATAGGGCGGCCAACAGGACGCCCAGACTGGTGGAGCATAGGGCGACCATGAGGGTGACCAGAACCAGCCCCAGAGGTGAGTTGCCCAGCGATGGAGCCTTCTGCCCAACCAGAGGCAGTAGCACGATACTTGCGGCAAAGATGACGACCATCTGCAGGACGGCGACGAAAAAGTTGGGTATCATCTTGCCGACTAGCAACTCCCAGTTGCCCAACGGTGCGGATAATAAGCGGCGGAAGGTACCCTCTTTCTTCTCATGAAAGATCGAGCTAGCCGTGACCTGGGCGGTGAGGAAGGCGAACATGATGGCAAAACCGGCGACGCCAAAGGTCGAAGGTTCAAAGTCGTCGCGGCCTTGGGTGATCTGATCAGGCCACTTGGCGACCAAGCTCACGAGCGGGTCGGTTTTGGCCCGCTCGAATTGATTCTGGGCCTGGACTTTGATCCGCTCCGCCGTAAAGACCTGCACATCGGCGGGGGCAGCGCCCATCATCGCGCCCATCTGACTCAGACCGCTGACCAATTGCGTCTCGAGCGATAGATCGGACGCGACACCTTCGACCACCAGCCGGACTGTCTCAACCTCCGAGTCGCTGGCGGCGGGGCCGTACATCAGGCGTAGCGCCGTCTGGGCGCCGGCCTGGACATCGGTGCTGAAGCCGGCAGGGATGAGCAGCGCCATCTTGATCGTGTCATCCGCCAGATCGGCCTCGGCCTGGGCTTGTTCATAGTCTTGCGTCTCCAAGCCTCGGTCCTGGTTAATCTTGTCGAGCAGTAGCCCTGACATCTCTCCACCGGAATCAAGGTTAATCACGGGGACGACGATGACCTGTTCGTCAATCTGCTGTCCCGCGGCAAAGGCTGCACTGAAGGCCAAGATGAAGCCGATCGGCACCAGGAACAGGATCAGAATCTGCCCCCGGTCCTTCAGTAGCAATTGCAGGTCTTTCCAGGAGATACTCAGTATGTTCATCTTTCACTCCTTTTTCAGGGATGTAGGATATAGGCTAGTCCGCTTCCCTGATCTCCTATTGGCGCAGCTTTTTGCCGGTCAGGTTCAGGAATACGCTTTCCAGATTGGGCTCCAGGATCTCCAGTGAGGTGATGCGCACATCGAGTTGGTTGGTAATATCCAGAGCGCCCATCAAGGCTTCCTGCAGGCGATGGGTTTCGATCTTGAGCTGGCCATCGCTGCGGGACACGGACTTGACGGCTGAGACCTGGGCGATGCGCTCCCCAAGATCCTCGGGTGCACTCCCGGGCACGCCGAGCATGACTACTCCACCGCCCAAGCTGCGGATGAGCGCGGTGGGTGTATCCAGGGCAATCAACTTGCCCTCGTCCACAATGGCGACGCGGTGACAGAGACGTTGTGCTTCTTCCATGTAGTGGGTGGTGTAGATGACGCTCATCCCCAAGCGGTTCAAGGATTCGACGCTCTCGAAGATGGCGTTGCGGCTCTGTGGATCCACGCCGACGGTTGGCTCGTCCAGGAACAGAATCTCCGGCTTGTGCAGCAGGCCGGCGCCGATGTTGACCCGCCGCTTCATGCCACCCGAGTACTTTTCGACGGCGTCATCGGCACGGTCGGTCAAGCCGATCATCTCCAGTACTTCGTCGACACGCTGGCGCAGCTCCTTACCCCTCAAGCCATAGATCCGGCCAAAGAACATGAGGTTCTGGCGGGCCGATAAGGGCATGTACAGGGCCATCTCTTGGGGAACTAGGCCCAACTTGGCCTTCACCGTGTTGGGATGCCTGGCCAGATCGATGCCGTCCACGGTGATGGTACCCTCCGATGGGGGGAACAGACCGGTCAGCATCGAGATCGTCGTTGTCTTGCCCGCACCATTGGGTCCCAGCAATCCAAAGACCTCGCCCCGGGCGACCTGGAGCGAGATGCCATCGACCGCCTTGATGTCTCCGTACGACTTTTGCAGATTCTGAGCATTGAGAATCGCTTCAGACATGGCTACCTCCTTTGTCTTGTTTGAAAGGCTCATGATTCCAGGATACAGGGCCAGCGGTCATTTTGTACAGTGCCGGGGGTCATGTTCGGGGGTCACAATCATCGCCATCTTGTCAGAATACCCCTTCCAGCGTATAATTGCCCTTGTGTCTTGCCCCATACTCAACACGGAGGTGAACCCATGTCATACCCTTTCCTCGTTCCACCGGATGCGGACGTTCGTTTGGTAGACTATGATCCGGCCTACACTGGCGAGTTTCAGGACAAAGATGAAACCAAAGACGAGCTCAAGCGTAACGTGAAGAGACTCAGGGAGCTGCAACGCGTGCTATGGGCCGAGAGCAAACATGCGCTGCTGATCGTCCTGCAGGCCCTGGATGCGGGTGGCAAAGATGGCACGATACGCCATGTATTCCGCGGTGTGAACCCACAGGGTTGCCAGGTGACCAGCTTCAAGGTACCGACTGAGGAGGAGCTGGCACACGATTTTCTGTGGCGCATCCACAAAGCGGCACCGCGGCGGGGCTACATCGGCATCTTTAACCGCTCTCACTATGAGGATGTGCTGGTCGTCCGCGTGCACAACCTGGTGCCCGAAGCGGCGTGGCGACCGCGCTACGAACAGATCAACCAGTTTGAAAAGCTGCTGGCCGACACAGGGACGACCATCCTCAAGTTCTTCCTCAATGTTTCCCGGGAGGAACAGAAAGAGCGCTTTGAGGCCCGGTTGCGCGATCCACGCAAGAACTGGAAGTTCTCTATGGGCGATGTCAAAGAGCGGGGGCACTGGGATGAATACATGCGCGCCTATGAAGAGGCTCTGAGTCGGTGCAGCACATCTTGGGCGCCGTGGCACGTTATTCCGGCGGATCACAAGTGGTACCGCAACCTGGCCATATCGCGCATCCTGGTGGACACCCTGGAAAAGCTGGAGATGCGCTATCCGCCACCGCTGCCCGATGCGGATCGTATCGTGATCCCGGACTGACGTTCCGCAGCGCATGTACGCCTGCTCCTGAAGACTCGGCCCGGACGACCGTGGCAAACGCAATTGGGTCTTGCCGGCGAATGGAAGCTCCTTGGGATGTTGAAGCAAGGGGCCACCAGCGAGCTGAGTGGCTACTAGTTGGAATGCCAAACTCCGACGCGACCACTTCAGCGAACCAACAGGCAGCAGGGGCCCAGCAGGCGCGTAGGGTCTGGACTTGGTTTGGTGTGGCTCGTGGCGTTGCCAGCGGCCCTGTTGCATGATATAATGGGCGCAAGCCGCCCCTCTGACAGTGTCTGTCAAGGGGCTGGCGCATTGCCGTCAGGCAAAGAGTTGCGTCCCGGGGTACAATAACCGCTAGGTGAGGTACGGACGCGATGACACAACCACTGGCCATCGGCACAGTGCTAAAAAATGCATACCGCATCGTACGCCTGGTGGGCGGCGGAGGCATGGCCTGGGTGTACCAGGTCGAAGAGTTGCCGCCTGGGAGCGGGGTGCTTTGGGCGCTCAAAGAACTGCGGCCCCAAACTCAGGACCGGGCCGAACGGGCGATGGCGCGCGACCTCTTTGAGCAAGAAGCACGCCTGTTGCGCAATCTGGATCATCCCAATATCCCCAAGATCGCCGATTTCTTTGAGGAGAACGGTCGTGCTTGCCTAGTGATGGAGTTTATCTGGGGCGAGTCGCTCGAAAAGCGCCTGGAGGCGGCCAACGCCCCTCTGTTGGAGACGGACGTGCTCAAGTGGGCGATCCAATTGTGCGATGCGCTGCACTATCTTCACACCCGCCAACCACCGATCATTTTCCGCGACATGAAGCCCAGCAACGTGATGGCCACCAACACCGGTTTGGTCAAGTTGATCGATTTTGGCATTGCCCGCACGTACAAGGTAGGCAAGAAACGCGACACGGTGGCCATGGGCTCAGAGAATTATGCCGCGCCAGAGCAATGGGGGCAGGGCCAGACAGACGCTCGCTCGGACGTTTACGCCCTGGGCGCGACCATGTACCACCTCCTGGCCAACATGGCGCCCACACCGGCTTTTCTTCCGTCTGAACCGCTGCCCCTGGCCAACTACAACGGCGCGCTGTCCAAGGAGACGATCGCGATTGTGGAACGAGCGATGGAGCGCGACCGGACGCGTCGCTTCCAGTCCATTACCGAGATGCGGGCGGCTCTGGTGGCAGCCCTGCCCACCCAGTACGAGTCTCCAGCGGTGGCCACAGCGCAGCGTCGGCTTACCCCTGCTCCAGTGGCGGCTATGAGACCGGCGCCGGTTCGCGCCCAGCCCGCTGCGACTCCAGCCCGCGCTCCAGTAGCGGAGCCCAAACGGGTGCCTGTGCCTGAGCGGGCGCCTGTTGTCAAGCAAGGCCCGCCCAAGGCCTGCCCGGTCTGTGGCCGGGCCAACAAGCAGAGCGCCCGTTTCTGCGTCGGCTGTGGCCACTCCTTCGTTCCGGTCCGCCCAGCCATCCTGCGCGTGATCGAGCCGGTACGGGCCGCTTGGGAGATGCCGGTGGCCCGTAACCCGATGATGCTGGGCCGGGCCAGTGAGGCCGAGGGCTACCGTCCCGACTTTGATATGACGTTCTATGACGAGGGGGATTTTGTCTCGCGGCGTCACGCGCGCATCACCAAAGGGAGCCGGGGATATTTCGTCACCGATCTGGGTAGCAGCAACGGCACGACGATCAATGGCCAAGCCTTGGAGCCGGGGCGCGCCTATCGACTGCGCAATGGCGACCGGATCAAGGTCGGCCTGGTGGTCCTGCAGTTTTGGCTGAGATAACAAACCACGATGCAACGTACCAATACCAATCACCGATACCGGGAGGGATCCGATGGACTGTTCTGCCTGTGGAGCTGATAACCGGGAGGGGGCTCGTTTCTGCCGGAACTGTGGCCTAGCTCTGAGTGAAAGCCCGTCAGAGGCGACACCGCCTGCACCAGGGCCTGAGGTCGAGCTTTCACCAGCAGAGGTAGAGTTGGTTGGTGACCTGGAAACGTCGCCAGCACCTGAGGGGGCGCCAGCCGGAGATGCAGCTCCAGAGGAAGGTCCTGCTGAAGAGCGTGACGAGCCAGAGGACTCTGAGACTGTGGTCGTCGACGAAGCCACAGCGACAGACAAGGAAACAGCTCCTGCAACGGAGGAAGCCAAGTTGTCACAGCCAACGGTCCTGCCGGCTGCCGATGAATTCCTAGAAGAGGATTTCTTGACGGAGGAGGATCTGCAGGAGATGTCGGCTGAGCTTGAAGCGGTCACTGCCGTGGGGGATGACCAGGTGCCCGAACCCGCGCCAACACCAGCATCCGCGATGGCTGTCCCTAAGGAAAAAACCTCGGAGCAAGATGTCCTCGAGCAGGAAGAGGAGCTAGAAACGGGTATGCCCGTCGTGGAAGAGGAACCCGTTGGTTTCTGGCGCGACGACCTTGAACCACTGGAACCTTTGGAGCCACAAACCGTGGTGGCCGAACGTTTTGTCATTGTCGAGGTCCTGTTTGCAGAAGCTGACGAGATCCGCTATCGGACGCACGATCTGGAGCGGTGCTGGCAGTGTGGCTACGAGGAGAATGCACCTGAGGACGAGTTCTGCGGCCAATGTGGCGTGGCCCTGGACCGCGGCGCGGAAGTGGACTTGGTGGAGGTGCAGGCTGGACGCGGTGTACATAGCGGGGATGAGCCGGTGGTGGACCGGATCGTGGACGCCGGTCGTCATTTCCTGATCCTGGGTGAACCTGAACCCGAAGCGCGAAGCCCTCTCACGTCCCCGTGCATGCGTCTGTTGGTGGGCCAGCGATCGGATCAGGGCCAGGTCCGGGACCTGGATGAAGACAGTCTGCTGTCCTTGACCGTGGCACCGACGTATGAATCACACACGGCACCGGTGCTGGGCCTCTTTGCTGTGGCTGATGGTATGGGGGGCTATGAGGGCGGCGAGGTGGCCAGCAAGCTGGCGATCCAGACACTGACCGATCGTGTTCTACGCACGCTGCTCCTGCCAGAGTTGGCGGGCCAGATGATTTTGGAAGATGATATTGTGGTTCGCCTGCGGCAGGCGACTGTCGCCGCCAACGACGACGTATACCTGACCCGTCAAAAGGGTGGGACCGAGATGGGCACGACCATGACTGTGGCGCTGATCCGCGATGACCGACTGTTCCTGTCCCACGTTGGGGATTGCCGGGCTTATCGCTGGAATGCCCAGGGGCTGGAACAGTTGACGACGGACCACTCGGTGGTGGCCAGCATGATCGCCGAGGGGCGCGCTGAGCCTGAAGAGATCTATAGCCATCCCCATCGCAGCGTCATTTATCGCTGCATCGGTGACAAGCCGGTGGTGGATGTGGATACCGACGTGCTGCCCATCGTGCCGGGCGACCGTCTGATTCTGTGCTGTGATGGCCTGTGGGAGATGGTCCGCGACGAGGGGATCGAGGATGTCATGATGCGAGAGGCGGATCCGCAGCGGGCCTGCGACCTGCTGGTGCGGCACGCCAATGCCGCAGGCGGAGATGATAACATCAGTGTGATCGTGGTGCAGGTCGAAGAGATCTAGGGCCTGCGGTGCGGTGAACAACCAAACGACGAATTCCCCGTATAGGATAGGGGTGTAAGGAGGGATGATATGGCCAATGACATAAACTTGACCTGCCGGCTGAACAAGGCTTACCTGCCAGCGATGAATACCCAGCAGTTGGCCTACGTACTCATCGAAGCTGTGCCGGGCGCGAGTATGGCCCAAGTCCAGATGCCGCTCAATCTCAGTTTGGTGCTGGACAAGAGTGGTTCTATGCAGGGTCAGAAGATCAAGAACCTGCGAGAAGCAGCCAAGTTGGTGGTGGACCGCCTAGGGCCGCAGGACACCATTTCGATCGTGGCGTTCAGCGATCGCAAGTATCTGATCGCCGACAGCCAGCCGGTTACAGACAAAGAGATGCTCAAGAAGCGGATCGAGCGCATCCGCGATGGAGGGGGCACAGCGATCTCGGGGGGCATGGCGCAAGGGCTCAAGGAACTGGAAAAGGCGCTAGCGCCCGACAGCGTCAGCCGCATGCTGCTGTTGACGGATGGCCAGACCTTTGGCGACGAGAAGCAGTGCAAGAAGCTGGGCCAGGCAGCCGGTGACAAGGGTATCGTCGTCCAGGCATTGGGCTTGGGCGATGATTGGAACGAAGACCTTCTGGACGAGATTGCCGGCGCCAGTGGGGGGATGGCTGATCTCATCGAATCCCCGGACGAGATTATGGACGTCTTTGACCGCACGGTCAAGTCGATGCAGGATACGGTGGTGCAGAACGCCCAGATGATCCTGCGGCT
>JASFOV010000087.1:0-11729 GCA_050116355.1 Anaerolineae bacterium | reverse complement strand
CAGCATCCGGACATTGTCACCGATCCCCCACCTCGGGTGGTGTTCACCGAGTTTGGCGACAGCAGCATCAACTTCAAACTCTTCGTCTGGGTCCTGGATCCGATCCAGATCCCGTTCGCCAGCAGCGATATCCGCCTCAAGATCTGGGATCTGTTCCAAGAGCACGAGATCGAGATCCCCTTCCCCCAGCGCGATCTACACCTGCGTACATCCGTGCCTCTGGCGGTGACAGGTGGGCCGGCGAACGAGGTCCTGGCCAGAAGGGAGTAGAGAGCGCCCAGCGTCCTGACGGGGCTGCCAGGCTATCTGAACCTATACCGGCGGGGGACTGTCACTTACGGGTCCTGCAACTCGGGGTAGGGATCAGAGTCAGGCGAGATGTACAGATCGTCGGGCTGGTTGCCCTCGTACACGTTGTCGTCCGGCGCCGGGAAGGTCAGCTTTGAGCGGTCCAGCGCCCAGATTGCGCCACCCTGGGTGGCGATATTTCCGCGGAACTGGTTGCGCTCTAGGTTTGCTTCGGTGGTGCCCACATGCTGCAGGGCGCCGCCAAAGTCGGCCCGATTCTCCACGAACTCGTTCCCCTCGAGCACCAGGTCCGGATTGCCTGTGTCGTGGATGGCCCCGCCATATGGGGCCACGTTGCCCAGGAACGAGTTCCCCGCAAGTTGGACGCTGCAGCCACCTAGGTCCAGGGCACCCCCACCGAAGGAGGCATTGTTCGCCTCCAAGGTATTGCCCTGCAGCTTCAATATGGATCCCAGCTCACAATAGATGGCGCCGCCCAGGATCGCCTCGTTGGCGCGGATGACGTTGTCCTGCAATGTGGATTCAGAGGTGGCGCCCAGGAACAGTGCCCCGCCACTCTGCGCGGTTTCGTTTTCGACGATTGTATTGCCCCGGATTGTGGCCCCACCGTAACCGAACACGACCAGGGCCCCACCGCCTGTGCCACTCCAATTGCCGCTCATGGTGTTTCCCTCGATAACCGGAGCGGAGAACAGCTCCACGACAATGCCCCCACCAAACTGGGCAGCCTCGTTGTCGCGGATGATGTTTCCCTCTATCTTGGGCCATGAATCATCGATGACAAAGATAGCACCGCCGGCCGACGCCTCATTGCCGGCGATGGTATTGCCCCGGATGGTGGGAAAGGCGCTGGAGGCGACCAGAAGGCCGCCGCCTCCGTGCCGCACCTTATTGCCCGTAATCACGTTCGATTCGATCGTCGGCCACGAGCCCCAGACGACGATGCCGCCCCCACAGAACCTCGGATCCTCGTTCGTGGCAAAGACGCTGCCCCGGCAGATCTGCTCCTGGCCCTCCGACTCGTCCCCATAGGCCTTGCCTGCACCCCCGGTGATGGTCAGGCCAGTGAGAACGGCTCGGACCGTCTCACCGCTCCGGAATGTGACGACGGCGCCCTGTCCACCCCCATCGATGACCGTCGTGGCCACGACCTCCGGATCCTCCGGATCGCTGCTTCGCACAGTGATGGCCTTGCCCGTGAAGTCGATGTTCTCCCGGTATGTCCCCGGGGCGATCACGATCACATCACCTGTCGTAGCCGCCTCGATGGCGGACTGGATCGTCGCATAGGCCGCCGGCACTTGGAGTTCGCCCCCCTGGCCCTGGCTGCCGGCCTTTGCCTCCAGATGATCCCGGACGAGCCGCTCGAGAATGGTAAGGGGAAGGGTACCATTGCCCAGCACCAAGTCGTGAAACGCCTTCATATCAAAGTCGTCGCCCAGCTGGTCCGTGGCCAGCTGCCGCAGCTCCAGGATCTTGAGCATACCGACCATGTAACCCGTCGCCTGGGCGGGCAGCACCACGTACCGGTCCACCTCGTGGGTATGCCGGCCCATCGGATCACCTGTAGCCTCCATCATATAGTCCACGGCTTGGTCTCGCGTCCACCCCAGACTGTGGATGCCGGTGTCTGTCACCAGCCGCACGGCGCGCAGCAGTTCCATGTCCAGTCGGCCCAGGTTCCCGTACGGGTCATCTTCATACAGGCCCAACTCCCAGGCCAGCCGCTCGGCATAGAGGGCCCAGCCCTCGGCGTAGCCGTTGACGACGTATTGTCGCCGGAAGGTTGGGAGTTCAAGCTCCTGGCTGATGGCCAACTGGAAGTGGTGGCCTGGGACCGCCTCGTGATAGGCGATGGTCGGCATGCGGTACTTGGGTACCCAGGAGCCACCCACGCCCGTGTGAAAAGCCCCGGGCCGCGATCCATCTGCAGACGGCGGCACGTAGAATCCGCCGCCCCCGCCAAAGGACTCGTCGCCGACGACAACTACCTCCCCCTCTGGCTTGAGGCCCACGAGCCTATCCAGCCGGCGGCCCGCTTCGGCCAACATCTCTTCGTAGGCGGCGATGACCTGCTCCTTGCCGGCCCGGGTCGACGTATTGAAGTAGCCTGCTTCATCCATGGCCCGGTCCATGGCTTCGCTTAGGGTCAGATCGGCTGGGTAGCCCAACTCGGCAAACACGGCCTGCATCTCAGCGCGCACGCGCGCCACCTCGTCCAGACCAATCTGGTGGATCTCGTCCGCAGTCAGGTCCGTAGAGGTCTCCCGCCGCAACAGGTAAGCATAATAGGCCTCACCGTCGGGCAACTTCCAGACGCCGGCGTCTTCGGTGGCTAGCGCCCTCAGCTCACCAAGGTAGTCGAGCAAGCGCACGAAGGCGGGGATCCATGACGCCTCGATTGCTTCTCGGGCACTGGCCAAGTAGGCTTGCTCCTGGTCGGCACTGACACCACCCATCTGCTCCAGCTTTGCCGCCAGATGGGTATATACCGGCAGATCGTCGGCCTTGATCGCCGACGGATCGGGCGAGCGCATCTGCAACCGGCGGGTTAGATCCGTCCTCGTCATATCGACGATGAAATCGGGCGGGATAGCCCCCAGTGCCTCGCGACGCTTGAGCCCGGCCAGCAGCTGGTCCACCTGGCCGTTGACTTGCCGCAGGCGCGCGATATAATCCTCCACATCTTCGGCATCATCCAAGGGATGGAGCTCCGTGAAGAGCTGGTCCAGCTCGAACTGGTAGCTGCCAATGAAGTGGTTCAGGGGATAGTCGTAGTACAGAAACGGGTGGCCCGCCACCTGGGTTTCAAGGTACCACCGATAGACGTCGTAGGAAAGCTGCTCGGCCGGGACCAGCGTCTGCCGGTCATAGTCCCGCAACAGGTCCAGGACACCGGCTTCCAGGGCTTGCGTGTCGCGCAGGTAGGCATCGGAGAGATCGTCCAGGCGGTCATCCCGCACGCCGTACGCTTCGGACAGACCGTAGGCAGTCACCGTCTCCGGACTGCGCAGCAGCAATGCCTTATAGGAGGCCTCCAGGAAAACGGGCAACGGCAGGCCCTCGAGCCGGGCCAGGATGCCATCGATGGACGCCGGGTCAGACGTAGGCTCGGCTGTGGGTGGTGGCGGAGCAGTGGCTGGTGGGGCTGTCGCCGTGAGAACCACGGTCGGAGTGCTGGACGCGACAACATCGACCTCCACGCTGGCGGTGCGCGCCGCAACGACGGGTTGCGCCGTGGGAGAAGCCACGGGCGAGGCTGGCACGGCCGTGGCGCCGGGGCTGCAGGCACCAAGTAGGATGGACACAATGACAAGCAGGATAGCGACCTGGTTGCGATGTCTGGCGGGCATGGCTCCTCCGTCTCCCCTGGTCGACCGGCAAGGCCAGATTCACTCTACCCAATCAACGCACCTGCCTCAGGACTCGTTCAGCACAGGCGTCCTGGGCTAGAATGCTCTGGGGTGGATGGCCGCGTGTCACACGCCAAAGGAGGCTCAAGCGCGCCACTATCTTGGACGACCGCATTCCTCTATTGAAAAGCCAAACGCCGCCCCTCAAACAGATGAGGGCCGGCGCGAGCAATTCGCAATAGTACGCCCGGTTGTCAAGATGCTCGTTCAGACGATCTCGAACGAAAGACAGGAGTGTGGGCGCAGTCTTTTATCTGGACATACTTACTCTACTTCAGCAGGCTGCCGTGACGGAACAAGGTCAGCCGGTCGAAACTTGTAGCCGTAGACGATCAGCCCATCCTCGCCTTCTTCGCGCAGTTTGCGGGTGACCATTTCCACCGGCATCCCGATCTCGACCTCATCTTGGTCCACGTCAGTCAGCTGTGCGGTGACCAATGGACCCTCGTCCAACTCGACCAGAGCCACCGTGTACGGCACAAACTCCTCATAGCCAGCCGGCGCCTGGTAGACGGTCGAATAAGAATACACCCGTCCATTGCCGCTAAAGGTGTACGGTTCGTAGGCTGGCTTGCTGCACTCCGGACAGACATCACGCGGCGGGAACAATTTGCTCCCACATTCGTGACACACCTCGCCTACCATGGAATACCGCTGGCTCTGCAATCGCCAGTGTCGTGGAATACTCATCGTGTTCTACCCTCCCAAACAGACATAGTATACATCTTGATCGAACTTCCTGCAATCCCCAAAACGTCCCATACGCCAGGCGTTGCCTGTCGCTAGTCCTGCGCTTCCAAAATATGCGTGATCACCGTCGCGCCGCTGCCCCCAATGTTCTGGGCCATGCCCAGACGGGCATTGGCGATTTGGTTCGGTCCCGCCTCGCCGCGCAACTGCTGCGCCACTTCGATGACCTGGTAGATCCCGGTCGCACCCACCGGATGGCCACGGGCCTTGAGCCCGCCCATGGTGCAGATCGGAATGCGCCCTTCACGGGTGATATCCCCGGACAGGCCCAACTGGACCGCCTTGCCCCGCTCCGCAAAACCCGCCGCCTCCAAGCTCAGCGCCGACATGATAGTAAACGCATCATGAAGCTCAAACAGGTCGATGTCGCGCGGTCCCACCCGGGCCTGTTGGTAGGCCTTGAACGACGAGGCCTCAACCGCCGACAGCCACAGCGGGTCCGGCCGGTCGTGAACCGCCACCGCGTCCGTGGCCATGCTCGAGGCCCGGATCTGGACCGCCTGGCCGTTCCCGTACTCCGGCGCCATCGCTGTGGGGCAAAGGATGACCGCTGCCGCCCCATCCCCAATCCCCGACGAATCAAGCAGGTTGATCGGATCGGCGATCATCCGGGCCCGGACAAACCTCTCCGCCGTCAACTCGCGGCGGAACATGGCGTAGGGATTACCCACCGCATTCCGGTGAGCATTGACCGTAAACGGCGCAAAATCCTTGTGCTCCACACCGTATTCGTACATATAGCGGCGCATCAGCAGCGCGTTGATGCTGACAAAGGTCAAGCCATGGACCGATTCATAATCGGCGTCGGCCGCCATCACCAGCCCGGTCGTCGTCTCGGCATTGACCGTATCCGTCATCTTTTCCACGCCGCACACGATCACAAAGTCGTGGAGGCCACCCGCCACGGCGGCATAGCCCATGCGCAGCGCGGCCGCCCCCGAGCCACAGGCCGCCTCCACTTTGACGGCCTCAATGCCTCGCAGGCCCACAAAGTCGGCGATGAGGGCGCCCAGGTGTTCCTGTCCGGTGAGCAAACCCGACAGCATATTGCCTACGTACAAAGCATCAGCCTGCTCAATGCCGGCATCTTTCATGGCCGCCAGCACCGCGTCGGCGGCCAGATGCCGCAACGAACGATCCCAGTGCTCTGCAACCTTGGTTTGGCCCAGGCCTATGATGCTGACGTTTCTCATAAATCGATCCAGGTTTCAATATCCCGCGCCCGGTAGGACCAGACGCTAGCGGGTGCCTAATGCATGTGCAGCTTTTTGCGGTAGCGCACATACGTACCATAGTCGATCACCTTGCGGCGATTGACATAGGCCATGGTGCGCGGCGCGCGATCCCGTCGTTCTTCAATAGAGTCCGTGACCCGCAACGAGATGGCATCGCTGCCCGCCCCCGATCCAAAAGAGACCACAAGCACCCGGTCGCCGGGCTGCGCCTCGTCCAGAATCGCGGACAGGCCCAGCATCGACGAGCCGGCGTAGGCATTGCCGACCATGGGGCACAGCAATCCGCGCTGCGTCTGTTCCGGTCGGAAGCCCAAAATCTTGGCCGCGCGCTCCGGGAACTTGGGATTCGGCTGGTGGAACACCGCCGCCGCATAGTCGTCGGGCTTGGTATCCAGCTCTTCCATCAGTTGTTGCGCGGCGGCCAACACGTGCTTGAAATAGGCCGGGTCTCCCGTGAAGCGACTGCCGTGCTGCGGGTAGTGCTGGTACGGCCTCCGGAAAAAGTCAGGCGTGTCCGTCACATAGGAAAAGGAGGCTTCGATCACGGCCAGACTCTCATCCGCCGGCCCAACCAGAAATGCGGCCCCTCCAGCGCCGGCCGTATACTCCAAAGCATCGCCCGGCCGTCCCTGGGCGGTATCCATACCGATAGCCAGCGCGATGCTGGCCATCCCCGAGCCCACAAAGCCCATGGCCGCCTGCAGGGCCTCTGTACCGGCCTTGCAAGCAAACTCCCAATCGGCGGCCAGGGTCGCTGGCGCAGCGCCGATCGATTCGGCCACAATCGTCGCCGTCGGCTTGACCGCGTACGGGTGCGACTCGCTGCCCACCCAAACCGCGCGGATGGCGGATGGGTCGATCGCCGCCCGCGCCACTGCATTGCGGGCCGCCTCCACAGCCATCGTAGCCGTATCTTCGTCGGGTCCGGGGACCGCCTTTTCCTTGACCGGCGATCCGGCCATACCATCTTTCCATACCCGATCCACTTCGCTGCCGGGCAGCCGGAAACGGGGCACATAGGCTCCATAGCCGACAATCCCGACCTCGCGAGTTGGTTTCATAAGCATAACAGTGCGTAACACTCCTGTTTCTACTCAACAAAAAGGGGCTCCGCAGAGCCCCTCCGCCCACTGGGGCGACTATACTATAGCACAACTCATCTGTCAAAAACTACCAGCATGCGAGCAAATGCTCCCAAATCCTATCTTTGCCCCCTTCAGCCCCTCCGACAACGATAACTGGCCGTCAACTGACCAGTTTTTCGTGCCTGGCTAGTCGCCGGCGCCCCCACCCCACAGCGGATCGGGATACACCCCCCGCCGCACCAGGTCCAAGATCGCCGCTTCGACCTGCGGTTTGTCCTCCTGATAGGTCACACCAAACCACCGATCACCCGCCGGCAGCACGCGGACGGTTGCTCGACCCTCCCGGATCAGGGCGCCGACCACCTCCGAAAGGTAGAACTCGGCGCGCTGCAGACTGCCCTTGTCCTTCTCCAAGAACTGGGCGAACCGCGCCCCCAGCTCCGCAAACAGGCTGGGTTGAAAGCCCCATACATTCATCGACGCCACACCACCGGCCGGAATCTCGACCCAAGCGCCCCCGTCCGCCACATACTGGGCTGTCCCCTTGCGTAACTGGACCCGCGTTCGCTCGCGAATCCCCACCAAGTACCCGTCTGCATCCACCTCGCAGACCCCCCGCGCGACGTGGCCGTGCTCCGTCAGGGTCTTCTCCAACGCATATCCCACCATGCAATAGCGGTAGGCGTCCCCTGGGTCCGGCGCCCCTCCAAAAAAGCGGCCCAGCGCCTGGTACGCGGACCGACCGTAAAAGTCATCGGCGTTGATCACCGCAAAGGGGCCGTCGACCACGCGCCGGCAAGCCCAGGTCGCATGCGCCGTGCCCCACGGCTTCTCTCTGCCCGGCGGGACCGTCCAGCCCGCTGGCATATCCTCCAGCCGTTGCAGCACATAATCGGTATCACACTGTTGCTCGATCGTACGCCCTACCCGCTCGCGGAATAGGTCCTGGATCCGTTCCGATATGACAAACACCACCCGTTCAAAGCCGGCTTGCAGGGCATCATAGATCGAGTATTCGAGAATGATCTCCCCGCCCGGCCCCACCGGATCGATCTGCTTCAAGCCGCCATAGCGGCTGCCGATGCCGGCCGCCAGCACAACCAGTGCCGGCCCGGTTCCCGGGGTCCCCAGGCCGCTCATTATGTCGACTCTCCCGCTGTACCCTCCTGATCCAGGACCACGGGCACCTGAAAGCAGCCCTCGGCCTGCTCGGGCGCGTTGGCCAGGACGGCCTGCGGCGGCATCGACTCCCCGGCCTGATCCCCT
Organism: Anaerolineae bacterium; assembly: GCA_050116355.1. Lineage (GTDB taxonomy): Bacteria > Chloroflexota > Anaerolineae > JAAYZQ01 > JAAYZQ01 > JASFOV01. The sequence continues at coordinate 3,671 of JASFOV010000087.1, read as the reverse complement.
CTGAATACATTTTCCAGATCGATGGGATGGCTCATCGGTGCGACCTGCTCGGTGTCAACCTCGCTCAACTTGTCAAAATACTCGAGGATAGCGCTCAACTGCGTGGCATAGCTGCTCTTTTCCTCGTCGGTCAACTGCAGACGCGCCAGATTGGCCACGTGCTCTACGTCCTCAACCGTGATCTTCACAATGCGATTGCCTCCATGGGCGGTGTCTGGCGGTGATACTCGGTGTTCTGCTCAAAAGTATAGGCCACCCGCAGCAACAGCGACTCCTCGAACCAGGGCGCCTTGAGCTGTAAACCAACCGGCAACCCCTGCGGGGTCAGCCCGCACGGAATCGAGATGGCCGGAATTCCCGCCAGATTGGCCGTTACCGTATAGACGTCGGCCAAATACATCTGCAGGGGATCGTGCACCTTTTCCCCGATCTCAAACGCCGGGAAGGGCGAAACCGGACAGACCAACACATCACACTGCCCAAAAGCCTGCTCATAATCCTGTTTGATCAGCGCCCGCACCCGTTGCGCCTTGTCATAGTAGGCGTCATAGTACCCCGCGCTCAGCGCGTAGGTGCCCAACATGATCCGGCGCTTGACTTCGTCGCCAAAGCCCTCGGCCCGCGTCCGGCAGACCACCTCTTCCAGGTCCCCCGCCTCCCCGGCGCTTCGATAGCCATACTTCAAACCATCGTAGCGGGCCAGGTTGGAGCTCGCCTCGGCCATGGCCAAGATATAAAAGTCGGCGATGGCATAGTCGGTATGCGGCAGAGAGACCTCGACGATCTCTGCACCCCAGCGCGCCAGCTGCTCGATGGCCCCTTCGACCGCCTCCCTGACGTCGGGCGCCAATCCCTGGCCAAAGTACTCGACCGGTTTCCCAATGCGGAGCCCTTTCACGTCCGCGCGCAGACCGGCTCTGTAGTCGGGGACCGCCGTCTGAACCGAGGTCGAGTCGCGCGCATCATGGCCACTGATGACGCCCAGCAGCGTCGCACAGTCGGTCACATCCTTGGCCAGCGGGCCGATCTGGTCCAAGGACGAGGCATAGGCCACCAGGCCGTAGCGGGATACCCGGCCATAGGTCGGCTTGAGGCCCACCACCCCGCAGAAAGAGGCCGGTTGCCGGATCGAGCCCCCCGTGTCCGAGCCCAGGGCCAGAATGCTCTCCCCCGCTGCCACCGCCGCCGCAGACCCGCCGCTGGTCCCCCCCGGCACCCGCGCCAGATTCCACGGGTTGCGCGTGGGGAAAAAGGCCGAGTTCTCTGTCGACGAGCCCATTGCAAACTCGTCCATGTTCGTTTTGCCGATGAGGATCGCGCCCGCCGCCTTGAGCTTGGCCACCACCGTCGCGTCATAGACCGGCACGTGATGCTCCTTCAGCATCCGCGCCGAACAGGTCGTCGGCACGCCCTGGGTGCAGATGTTGTCCTTAACCGCCACCGGCAGCCCGGCCAGCGGCGGCGCGTCCTCGCCCCGACCCAGCCGCTCATCCACCGCCTGGGCCTGCGCCCGGGCCGCATCGCCCACCACGGTCACATAGGCCCGCACCTGCGCATCGGCCTGCTCAATCTGCTGCAGCACCGACTCGACGATCTCACGCGCCGTGACCTGCCTCGCCACCAACAGGTCGTGTAGCTCATGGGCTGTACGTTCATACAGTTCCAAATCGATACCTCCACCGCTGCTCCACCCCGCGCCGGACGGCCATCATTCCCGCAGCCTGTCCTGCAGCAGGGCCATCACCACCTGCGGGTTGGCCTTGCCTCGCGTGGCACGCATCACCTGGCCCACAAACCAGCTCAGCAGCGTTTCCTTGCCGCCGCGATAGCGCGCCACCTGTTCCGGGTTGTCATTGAGGATCGACTGCACAATAGCGGACAACGCATCCTCGTCCGAAATCTGGGCCAACCCCTTCTCCTCCACAATATCGGCCGCCGGTCGACCGGTGGCAAACATCTCGCGCAACACCGTCTTGCCGCTGTTGGCCGTGATCGTTCCCCCTTCGACCAGCGCGATCAGCTCGACCAGCGCCGCAGCCGGGATGGGCATCTCCCCCAGCTCAACCTCCGCCTCTTTGAGCAACCGGAACAGCTCCCCCGTCATCCAGTTGCTCACCGTCTTGGGCTCCACGCTCCGCTCCCGGCCGGCGGTCACCGCCGCCTCGTAGTAATCAGCCACCTCCCGGTCGGCGGTCAGGATCTCCGCATCGGCCCGGGGCAATCCATACTCGGTCACAAACCGCGACTGCCTGGCGTCGGGCAGTTCGGGCATGTTCCGGCGCACGCCCTCCACCCAGGTCTCTGACAGGCGCAGGGGGGGCAGATCCGGCTCGGGGAAGTAGCGGTAGTCGTCCGACTCCTCTTTGCTACGCTGCTCAACCGTCCGTCCCCGCAGTTCGTCCCAGCCCATCGTCACCTGGCGCACCGCCTCGCCTGCGTCCAGGAGCCGCGCCTGCCGCTCGATCTCGTACTCCAGCGCACTCTTGACCGAGCGGAACGAATTGAGGTTCTTGACCTCCACCTTGGTCCCGAACGCGCGCGCACCGGCCCGGCGGATCGACACGTTGGGCTCGCAGCGCAGGGCCCCTTTCTCCATATCGCCGGTCGACACACCCAGATAGCGCAAGATTGCCCGCAACGTGACCAGGTATTGGCGGGCCTCCTCCGGCGTCCGGATATCCGGCTCGGTGACGATCTCCATCAGGGGCACACCGGAGCGGTTAAAGTCGACCAGACTGTACGCTCCGACGTGGAAGGTCTTGGCCGTGTCCTCCTCCAGGTGTACGCGCCGGATACGGATGCGCCGCTGCGACCCTGCCGCCCCGCCCGGCTCCCCGATCTCCAGCCAGCCATCGCGGCACAGCGGCAGATCGTACATGCTGATCTGGTACGACTTGGGTAGATCGGGATAAAAGTAGTTCTTGCGGGCGAAAACGGCCCTGTCGGCGATTTGACAGTGGAGAGCCAGGCCGACCATCATCACTTGTTCGATAGCCTGGCGGTTAGCAACCGGCAGAACCCCGGGCATCCCCAGGCACACCGGGCACACATGCGTATTGGGCGCGGCGCCAAAGATCTGCGCGTCATCCTGGCAGAACATCTTGGATTCAGTCAGCAATTGGGCATGGACCTCCATGCCGATAACCGCCTCGTACATAGACCATCTCCCATCCCTCATGCGGGTCAGCATGTCTTCTGCAGCACAGGGCCGCATTGTACCACGGAACAGCCACCCCGCCAAGAAGGATTTTACCCCGGCTGGCCCGGTCGCCTACCACACCCCCGCATAGTCCGGCTTATAGGGCGCCAGGGCGGCCGTCGTATAGGCCCAGTGCAGCTCCACCAGCTGGCGTATGTGCAGCAGATCATGGGCCACCCACGCCGCCAAAACATCCCCGGCCCGGATCGGTCCAAAGGAGGTCTCATAGGCCGCCTCCCAGTCCGGCGCAGCCGTTGTTGCCAATCCACCCAACCAGGCCAGCGATGCGTCCCGTTCCCTGAGGAACGCGGCCAGCGACGGTTCCAGATCGCGTTCGTTGTACTCCCGGGCCGTGACCCACCCCTCGGGATCGATGGCCGGCCACGGCTCGCCGGGGCGGTGAAGGGTGTAATCCAACCGAACCTTGAAATCCTCCCGTTCCTCGTCCAGCAGGTGGTTCACCACCTCCAGC
>JASFOV010000086.1:0-11760 GCA_050116355.1 Anaerolineae bacterium | reverse complement strand
GTCCACAGTCGAACACAAGCAGTGGCCAAGGCGCAAGCCTTGGGGGTCTTGGCCTCCACCTAGTCGCTTGGATGCCGAGAGCCGGCTCCGGCAATAAGAGACAACAGAACCTGGCGGGCCAGTGGTTGGCGGCCTGCCTTTTTGTTTCCCTCTCGCACAGCCCATCACGCCCAGTCCGCAATTAATCCCCTGAATAGCACGTTCGGGTGGTGACACTAACCCCATCTTGTTGGTATGCTGTGGGTGTTGGAGGCAACATCATGGAGTCAACCAGATGTTGATGGACGTATGAGACAAGGAGGATCCAATGAAGGTCTTCCTTTGCCCAGCCCAATCGAGACCATGGTCTTCCCAGCCTGGGATGGCTCTCGGTGCTCCGGGGTGAGTACAAAGCCATGCGGCTGAACAAGAGCCAACTCGGAGATCACATAAAGGAGTACAAAGATGAACAGAAGAAGGTACGCACCCCTTGTATGGTTCGTTCTCGGATTTGGGATCTTTATGTTCACAAGGATGAGCAAGATAGTTCCAACCATCCCGGTCGCTATGCTCATTGCACCCGTGTTTATTCTAAGATTCACGCGGACTCAACCGGCTAGGCGGGGGATTCTTCTCACGCTGGTCGGGTTCCTTCTGAGCATATTTGTGTTTTCGGGTTCCTGGGATTGGTCATTCTCAGTATCGCCGTATCTATTGGGCAGAAGAAGAAAGAGAGACTTGGTCCTGGTCTCTCGGTTCCCAGCCGCTCCAGTGGAATGGGCTCTTCTGGAAGCTAGACTCGCAACGATGCCAGGCCGCGGAGGCGGAACGCAATTCGCAGTGTTGCGCCAGATGAGCCGTGACGCGCAGCGGTGGTCGCGGCAACCAATGATCAGATTTAGCGAGGAATACATTCTGCTGCAAATCAAGACAAAGACTGACTAGACGGACCCTAGCGTCCGAAAAGCGCTGGATAGGAGAATGATGATGGATATACTCACGATCGGCATTTGGATTGGAATAGCTGTAGGAGTCGCTGGCTTTGTGTATGCCCTAGTGACCCGGCCTTGGCAGTCACGACGAGGAGCAACACAGGACGAAATTCGACGCTCTCTGCCTGGTGATGATCTAGTATCTAGCCCAAAGAGTGGGTACACGCAGGCAATCACCATCAGGGCCCCAGTATCAGAAGTCTGGCCCTGGCTGGTGCAGATTGGGTACAAGCGTGCAGGTTGGTACAGTCACGATTTTTTGCACCGCTTGGTAGGTATCGCTGGCTGTGTGGATGATGAACGCTGTTCCGCAAAGCGAATCATCCCAGAGCTGCAGGACTTGAAGGTTGGGGATGTAATCGAGATAGCGCCTGGAATGGGCTATACGGTGGCAGGTCTTGAGCCGGAGCAGGCGTTGATTCTGCACACCATACTGGACACTGGCAAGTGGGAGTCGGTGTCCAGAAATGCTCCTCTGCCGGAGAAGTATCTCAGGTCGGGCTGGGTGTGGTTTCTTGAAGGGATAGATGAAAACAGCACGCGGCTGATCGTTCGAGTACGAAACGATTATGATTCTGGACTGCTGAGTACATTGAGTACGGCCATTTCAAATGTGCTAGGGAGAATGGTAATGCAGCCGAAGACGCTACGAGTGCTCAAGCAACGGGCAGAGTCGGCGATCGGGTTATAGTACCTTGTTGGGCAGACCGGTACAGGCAAAGCTGGAGCAGGGCGGCCCTCAGTGCCGAATACTGGCTAGGTAAGAGCAGAGCAACTACAAAGCGACCAGCGATAATAGGTACCCACTGGTGTTGAGCTTCGGGCCCAGGGCCTCTCTTCGGGCCAACAAGGTAAGGAGGGCGGCGATCATCAAGCCGCAGGATTCATTCTCAGTTGTAGAAGTTGGTTTCAGGCGTTTCCACCACGTTCGCCGCACTCGCGGCGCTTTGCCCCCCAGCCGCTGGACTGCGGCCCCGAACCCACACCATCGAAGTGCCAGACTCAAGACGAAGCTATGCCGCCCTGACCGAGGGACGGAGCAGTGGTTCGGTCCTGCTCCGCGTGGCCGGCGTCAGCTTTCTGAGCACCGCCGCTTGACTAAGCTATTACACTCCTGAATCTTCTTTAGGCGCAAAGAACCTCCTTGTGCTATAATGCAACAGTAGATGACCTTCTCGAGTGAGCCTTCTGCACCATTGGGAAGCTAGGTATCGACTATGAAACGTTGGATACCCGATTTACATAGCCTTTCGGCACAGATGATTCTAAGCTTCGTCGCACTGGTACTCCTGACAGCCTCTGCCGCCGGACTGCCCGCTATCTGGCTGATCCGCGGGCAACTCGACCGCCAGGCCTGGGCTCAGGTCGAGCAGGGAAGTCTCGCAGCTCAAGCGCTCTATGCAGCTGCAGAAGGTGAATTGGCAGGTCTGGCCACCCTGACGGCTGAGCGTCCGACGCTGCGCGAGTTGCTGGCCCAGGGAGAGCAAGACGCGCTCGTTGCCTATCTTCGCACCCTCCAAGAGGGAGCAGGACTCGACCTAGTGCTCGTCTGCAATTCGGATCACCAGGCCACAGCGCAAGCCGGGAAGGTGATCGGTGACGACTTGTGCGCAGAAAGAAAGGCCTCCGGCTTTCATGCCGTCTCTCAGGGGCCGTCCTCCCAGGTTTGGCTCTTCGCCGCGCATCCCCTTGCTGATGAGATGGTCACCTCATTGGGAAGTGTGATCGTAGGTGTGGCCTTGGATGACGAGTTTGCTCTGCAGATGCGCGACCAAACCGGCTTGGAACACACGCTGTTGGTAGGTCAAGAAGCGTCGGCCACGACCTTGGCTGGCCGGAAACTGGCCTCATGCGCCGCGCTGGACGGGGTCCACCAGGGTACATTCTCGTTGGACGGCCGACCCTACTACGCCACGTGTTTCGCCTTGGCCGACTCCGACCTTGAAGCTGAAGTAGCCTTGGAAACAACGAGCATCGTCGCCACACAACGGTATCTCGTCTGGACGCTGATCGGCACCATTCTGGCAGTAGCTGCGGTAGCATCCCTCTTGGGCATCTTTCTGGCGCGGCGGATTGGCCGGCCATTGATCCGTCTGGCCGACGCGGCAAGCACCATGAGTGGGGGCGATCTGACCAGCCCGCTGGAGGTCGAAGCCGAAGTACGAGAGGTGGCACTGCTGGCCCAGGCCTTGGAGAGCGCCCGGATCGACCTGCACCGCACGATGGCCGAATTGAGCCGTGAGAAGGCTTGGACCGATCACCTGTTGGAAGCCATCGTCGAAGGCATTGTGACTCTGGATCACCAGGGCCGCATCACCTTCTTCAGCCACGGGGCGGAGCGAATCACCGGCTGGCGGCGCGACCAGGTGATAGGCCAGACCTGCGACCAGATCTTCAAGCCTACGGAAACAGACGAGACTTTCAGTCAACTTGTTCCCGTGCCTGGGCGTCGTCAAAAGATCTCCGTCGAAATGCGCGACGACCGCGAGGCCATCCTGGCCGTGACCGGCGCCCGGCTGCTCCCACCAGATGGGGGAGACGCTCAGGTGGCGCTGGTTTTTCGGGACGTCAGCGAAGCGGAAGCGGTCCACCGGCTCCTGGGACATTTTTTGGCCAATGTGGCCCACGAGTTTCGCACGCCCCTATCCGCTCTGGCCGCCTCGGTGGAATTGCTGCTGGACCAGGCTCCTGACCTCAGCGACGCCGAGTTGGCGGAATTGCTCACTTCACTGCACCTGGGCGTGCTCGGTCTGCAGACGCTGATAGACAACCTGCTGGAAAGCGCCAGCATCGAAGCAGGGCATTTCCGAGTGCACCCCCGCCCCTCCAACCTGGGGGAAATCATTGCCGAGGCGGTCGGTACGATGCAACCCTTGTTGGATAAGCATGGGCAGCACTTGGTCGTCGAGTTGCCGGCAGCCATCCCGGTGGTGCGGGCAGATCCACGACGGACGGTGCAGGTCCTGGTCAATCTCCTTTCGAACGCCAGCAGGTATGGGCCGGATGATGCTGAGATTGAAATCACTGCTACTGTGACTGGGGACTGGGTCCGCGTGAGTACGACTGATTCAGGTCCGGGCGTGCCGCCAGAACATCGGGGGGTGCTGTTCCGCCGCTTCGGCCAGCCTGGTCTGGGCAACGACCATGCTCAAGTGGGAGCTGGACTGGGTCTCTCGGTCGTCAAGACGGTTGTAGAGGCGCTCGGTGGAGAGGTCGGAATTACCGACCGCGAGGGCGGCGGGTCGGTCTTCTGGTTTACATTGCCCGTGGAGAACGGATCATGAAGGCACTAATTGTGGATGATGATCGCGTACTGGCCGACGTGCTGGCCTTTACCCTCCGGCGCGAAGGGTTCGAGGTCGTCTTGGCCCATGATGGTGAGGCTGGCTTCCAACGCTGGGCAGACGAGGAGCCTGATTTGGTCGTGCTAGATGTCAACATGCCCAGGCTCGACGGGTTCGCCGTCTGCCGGCGTATCCGAGCGCAGGCTGATACCCCGATCATCCTGCTCACCGTGCGAGGCGAAGAGGACGACATCGTGCACGGCCTGGGGCTGGGTGCCGACGATTACATCACCAAACCCTTCAGCCCGCGCCAGCTTGTCGCGCGGGCCCATGCCGTCTTGCGCCGGGCTGGCAAGACAACTGCTCCCGCGATACGCCAAGCGGGCGAACTGGCACTTGATCCCAGCCGGCGCGAGTTGAGCATAGGCGGGAGGGAAGCCGTCTCGCTGACCCCGCTGGAGAGCCGGCTCCTCGATTACCTGATGCTCAACGCCGGGCACATTCTGACCAACGAAACGATCATCAGCCACGTTTGGGGCGCTGAGGGCGGTGATCGTGACATGCTCCGCCAACTGGTGCACCGCCTCCGCCTGAAGGTTGCCCAGGCCTGCGATGCAGACGCCGAGGAATCAAGCGTTGCCTCCTGCGCTTTCATCGAGACGGTCCCCAGCTTGGGGTATGGCCTCATTGTCTCCACTTCTGCCGACTGATCAACCCTAAACAAACCCAGACAATTCAGCCAGTTGCGTAGTGCTTTGCCCAACACGGTCTCCCTTTGACCGTTCTGTTCGCTCTGGAAAAGCTTCATCACAACATTCATCATCTCCAATTGACGCACAGTTCACAAAGATCCAACAACACGCGGACACAGATCACCCCAAGCGTGAGGTCTGATAGCGCGATCCGGAAGCTTGTCCTGCTGAATGTTGGTGATGAAGGGGCAGAGTGGCCTGCCTCGACCTACTGAGACCCGATCCCAATGTGCAGGAACTGCCCTCTGCAGGACCTCAGCGTTGCACGTTTTGTGGGACAGACCCAGTTTCCTCACATCTCTCAAACTGTCATGGCTTTGTCACAGCTTGATCACGACGGTTGTCATCCCCGGTGCCTATACTACGTGTAAGGAAACGGCAGACCACTGTCTAGGGCAGCCAGGACCTGCATCTGAAGCATTGATCCGATCGCTTACGTCTCCGGCTGCCAGATGGCGGATGGACAGGAAGAGGGAGGTGGCAAGATGTTGGAGATTCAGCAGAAGCGTGCTCCAGCACACAGCAAAGAGCGATTCGCTGGGGAGCGGCCGGTGCCGCCCTGGGTCATGACGCAACTCAAGAAGGTGTTCGCGGTTGACCTTCGAGAGCAAGAGTCGGACGGTGAAATCCTGAGGGTACTCGACAGGGCAGCGCAGGACAACAGCTTCATTGCCGAGCTGACCTACCGAGGCTCCAAAGCTCTCGAAGGTTATAAGCTCACGCTGAAGGCAAAAGCCGCGCTGCTGAGCGGGGATATTCGCTGGATAGAGGCACGCGTGGGCAAGCTGGATGCGCAGCTGCGCACCTGGCTTGACTGCAGACTCCAGCAGGAAATCTGGTAGGTCTGAGAGGAATCACTGCCACGGAAAACCTACAGCACGTGCTGTCCGTCGTCCTTGATTTGGCCCGTTCTTCTCGCCTCGGCAAACCGGCAACCCGACCAGGCGAAGCTAGCCGTCGCGAGGAGTTGTAACACGGCTCAGATTATCACAGCTTTGTCACAACTCTGTCACGGTGCCTGGAATCCCTCCATGCTATCATCTTGGTATAGCGTGGGGAGGTAGTGCGCATGGGGTGGAACGCTTCACACAGAACTGCATACCAGGCCCACGATGCAGTCCTCACCGCACTGGGGCCAGAGCCGTGCGTGGTCCAGGATGATCCCTTGACCATTGATGCACGGCTTGCCAGAATCTGGGAGGATGCAGCTTGTCGCCGTCCGAAACTACGGGTTTGCACCTTCCCTGATCCTCTACCTGCTGAGCTGTGGGATTATGCCCAAGCCCTCGGAGCCTTGCTGGGCGCACACCTCGGCCGCCTTACCACTGCGGAAGAGGTGAACGCTCTGACCATGAAAGCGGGGCGCGTCGATTGTGATCTGATTATCTTTGGCAAGAGAAGCCACCCGCTGATCCCACGTCTGCTTTCGCAATCGATTGCAGAAAATGCACTGTCTTCCCAGCAATTCGATGCCGCCTTTGGCCTCTTGGTGGCCCAGGAGCCACGCTGGCCCCTTGAACGCATCCTCCTTGTCCTCTGCGGCGAAAGCGCAGACAACGTAGCTGTCGATTGGGCCTTGCGCCTTGCCTGCCCAAGTACGGCTGCCGTCACCGTTTTGGCGGTGGTGCCGCCGGTGCCGGCCATGTACCATGGGCTCAGCCGCATGGAGCAAACTTTGCGTTCATTGCTGAGCACTGATACCGCTCTGGGATGCCAGATGCGCCAGGTGGCTTGGCGTTTGGCGGAGTGCAAGCTTGACGGTACCTTGCGGTTGCGCCAGGGAAGGCCCGACCAGCAGATCTGCCGGGAGATGGCTGAGGGAGATCATGATCTGACCATCCTGGCAACCAAACCCTGCAGGTGGTGGCTGCGCCATCTAAAAGGAGACCCCATCTGCTCTCTGCTGAACGGGGTCAACCGGCCGCTACTCTTTGTGGAGCCGAAAACTGCATAGGAGTCTGGCACGACAGTCATGTCCTGTCAGCACTGTCGCCTACCCGGTTCGAGCCTGGCTTGAGCAATCGAGCCGGCCGGATCCAGCGGGGGATCCACCTATCGGGGTGTATCACGTCCTCCCTGGCTTGGAGGTCCTGAGCCAAGGGGGACGAGAGAGGCATGCCTGCCACCGAGTGGCATCTGGTCCCATCGTTCTTATTGGGAGCCTATTTACGATACCGGGAGGCCATACGCTTGTTCGGCTTCTGCTGTGAGCCCGGGACAGGAGGTGTGGAATGGGGAAATTGATCGTTCAGTGCATTAGAGATCGGGATTGGCGCTGTCGCGCGGGCAGTATCTTTGGTCTGGTATTGCTGATCGCAGTCGTTGTCTACGGGCGGATAGTCATGTCTAGTGCACCCACTCCGACCCGACTGGTGGTGTATGCGTTCAGCACGCAGGAGGAGGTGCTGACGCAGAGCATTTTCCCCGCCTTCGAGGAGGCATGGCGGGTCAGAACGGGGCAGAACCTGACCATTGAGGGCGTATTCGGTCCCTCGGAGACGCTGGCGGGGCAGATCAATCTAGGGGCGCCAGCTGACGTGGCCCTGTTCAGCAATGCCCAAAACATGACCCACCTCAAGGTCGGGCGGCGCGTGTGCGTGGACAATCAGCCGGTTGCGGTCAGTCACACACCCATGGTGATCGTCACTCGCCCTGGTAATCCATGGGCCATCAGCGATTTCTTCGACCTGGCGCAACCCGGCTTGCAGCTGCTCCACGCTGACCCCCGCACCTCTGGCGCCGGCCAGTGGGCCGTGTTGGCCGAGTATGGCAGTGCCCTGTCACAAGCGGACGACCAGCAGGTCGCCCAAACACAACTCGAGGCCATCTGGCACAACGTCCGACTACTGGGCGCCTCTGCCCGGGCGACACTGACCTTGTTCGAGCTGGGGGCCGGCGACGCCTTCGTGACCTACGAGCATGACGCCCTCTTGGCCCAGGAGCGGGGCGTGTTGCTGGAGATCGTGGTTCCTCCGCGAACTATCGTCGCCCAGCACATAGCGGTGATCGTGGATGACAATGTGACGCCGGCCGAGCTGACGGTGGCCCAGGCGTTTGTTGAATATCTGCTGAGTGATGCCGGGCAGCAGGCTTTCAGCTACTACCATCTGCGACCAGCGGACCCGCAAGGCGAGCAGTTCCCGGAAATCCTGCAACCCTTTACGGTAGAAGACCTGGGCGACTGGTCGCGGGCCTACATCCAAGTGTTGGAGACAATTTGGCAAACGGAGATTGAGCCGCATCTCGATCTAGAACCAACTCCCACGATGCTTGGCACAGGAGAGTAACGATGCCAGAGATGCGCACTCCGAACACGACGGCGACTGCCTCACCGGGAAGGCACCCCATCCCCCTGGCCAAAGCCGAATCTCTCGTGCCAGTTGCTCTCAGGCGCGCCTGGTGGGAACGAGTTCCGATCGGAAAGATCGGGCTCTTTTTCACCAGCCTGTACCTTTTCATACTGGCCATCACGCTGATGAAAGAGGGCGCGCGCGCTTTCGCGCCGCTGGTGCGCAATCTGCTGGATGTCAGCAATGTAGGCAACGCCCTCGGTTTCGGCTGGCTGTTCGCTTACACCATCATGAGCGGCTCGCCGATCGCTGCTGCAGCGCTTACCTTCTTTGACGCGGGTGTAGTGGACGAGATGAGTGCCTTTGCCATGATCACGGGCAGCCGGCTGGGAGCAAGCTTTATCGTGCTCTTTATCGGCTTCCTGTACGTGCTGCGCGGCCGCGACCGGGCGACGAGCCTGAGCATGGGGTTGCTATCGCTGATCGTTACCGCCACGACATACCTGCCCAGCCTTTTGCTCGGGATGGTCGTCCTGAAGACTGGAGTACTCGATTGGATACAGTTCCGCTCTGGCGCTCTGCTTCTTTCGGTTGTTGATGGGCTGGTGGAACCGGTCACCGGGGTGGCCGTCAGTCTGCTGCCCAATTGGGCCGTCTTTGTGCTCGGACTAGGCGTCATCTGGTTCAGCTTCAACCTGTTTGACAGATGTCTACCCCAGGCAGCCCTCAAAGAAAGCCAGTTGGGGTGGATGTCGCGCTTGGTCTACCGGCGGTGGGTGATGTTCGCTCTGGGCGCCCTGGTCACGCTGATCTCCATGTCGGTCAGCCTCTCGCTTGCCATTTTGGTCCCCTTGAGTGCTCGAGGTTATGTCCGGCGCGAGAACGTCATCCCCTACATCATGGGGGCCAATATCACCACCTTTACAGACACCCTGCTGGCGGCCATGTTGCTCGACAATGCATGGTCATTCACCATCGTCTTTGTCCAGATGCTCAGCATCACGGCCGTGTCAGTGATCATCCTGTCCACCGCCTATCGCCGCTACGAACGGGCGATGCTCAGCCTGGTGGCTTCGATGACGACCAGCGATCGAAACCTGGCGCTGTTCATGACCACCATTCTCGTGGTGCCCATCGTGCTGATGTTGGTCTAGGAAGGTTCGACCATGCCTGTCTTGGTGGCTATCGATGGTTCGTCGCACACCGAGGTGGCGCTGCGCCTCGGCGCTCAGCTTGCACGGCAAGGCCGCCAGGCGCTGACCATCCTGACTGTGATCAAGCACGAGGCAGATCGGCACCCGGCTCCGGTCGACGCGATCCTGGCCCGAGCTTGCGAGATCGTACAGCCCCAGTTCCCAGATGTACGCACCAGGGTGCGGATTGGCCATCCGGCTACAGAGATCGTCCGCGAGGCCAAAGAGGGCAACTATGACCTGGTTATCGTTGGCGAACAGCCAAACCGAAATCAACTGACGCGTTTCCTCGTAGGTTCGACGGCGATCCGCGTTGTAGAGCATGCGCCGTGCCCGGTTGTCGTGGCCAAGGGTAGAGCTAGCCCGACTCGCCGCATCCTGCTGTGTGATAGCGGTGCCGAGAGCCTTTCGGTTGGCCCCAGGGCAGGTCCTTCGGTGCTTGGTCGTTTCACTGCACAGCTGGCCCATCTGCTGAAAGGGATAGAGGAGGTCACCATCCTACACGTGATGTCGCAGATGAGTGCCGGGCCAGGTGTGGAAGGCAAACCCTTGCGGGCCAATGTCGAGGAGCTGATCGAGAACACGACTCCCGAGGGTATGTTGCTGGAACACGACATCAAGGCCCTGGAGCGTCTGGGCATTCACGTCCGCGCCGAGGTACGCCACGGCCTGGTAGTGGACGAGATCCTGAGCGAGGCCCAGAGGGGGAACTACAACTTGGTAGTCATCGGCGCCTATCGCGGTGAGGGCTGGCAGCGCATCCTGCTCGATGATCTGGCGCACAAGATCATAGTGCAGTCGGATCGACCAGTGCTCGTTGTGCGATGAGAAGAACAGAACCAGACCTAAGAATAACTGGCAAGGCGCGTTATTGACCACGCAAGATGATCCATTCATCTTGCCCTGCTGCTTGCCTTACCAAGACAGATATCGGCGCGCAGTGGTGGTCCCCGTGACCGCAGGCCGGCTGGATTTTGGGCCGTGGGAGCGGATCTTTTACGGAGAGAGCCGGCCTGCGGGCCGGTTGCTATTTCCCGGGGATGTTGGCTTGCTGCCTTTTGTGGACTGCTCGTAAGGGGCAGGGACATGCCTACGTTCGTAGGAAAACGCCCGATGTTGCCGTGCCCGCCGGCCTGACCACACGGCAGCAAGAGTGAGCAACAAGGGAAGAGCCAGAACCGCCGGCCCCAACCGCGGCTCCAACCAACTTCGGTCAGGGCTGGGATAGGGCCACAGCCAGAGGGGTTCAAAAACCAGCGGCTTGGCGAGCACAGCAAAGCCATAAGACACCCCCAACCAGACAAGGTGCCCACTCGGCAGCAAAGGGACCAGACCCAGAGGCCAGACCGCATACCACTGCTGAAACCAAAGGCAGGTGAAGAGCAGGTAGAACATCAAGACAGCGAATGCAGCTCGTACGAAGGACTGCCAGGAAGGATCACGGCTTGCCCGCACTGCCTGCCACAGGGCGAACAGCGCCGTAGTGATGGCAGCCGCCAAGCTCACCATCGAAGCGGCGCGCTCGTCACCCAGTGGTCCCTCCAGCAGGACCTGGATCACTGCTGGCAAGGAGGTGGTAAACAACTCGCGGCGGCGCTCGAGCCCCAGGGTTTCTGCCCCACTCCAAAAGGGGGCATATGCCAGCAAGACCAAGATCACCGCTGCGCAGGACGTCACGAAAGCGAACCGCAGGCGGGCCCTGGTATCCGGCAATCCTCGCAGCGCGACCAGACCCGCGACCGGCAGCAGCATTAGTGGCACAAATTTTAGCAATGCGCCAGTTACCAGGGCGAGTACCGCAAGCGTATAGCGGCCACACGCCAAGCATCCCACACAGCCCAAGATGCAGAACAGCATGACCACATCGTTGTGCCCCTGTCCCAGCGTCTCGTACAGAATCAGCGGATTCCATGCCAGGAGCAAGACACTGGACAGTGCCCGCTCCTGCGCGGTGCGGCACAGCAGGCTGGCAACGACGGCAATACAACCGACCAGAAACAGCCCACCCAGGGCTTTGAAGGCAAAAACGTTGGCCAAGATACTGTCACCGGCCAGACGGGCGGTCCCGGCGGCGATGAGCTCCCAGCCTGGCCCATAGGCCGAAGGGAAGCGGTGCCAGCCAACATAGCCATAGAAAGGATCCGTCTCGAAATCGGCGGCAACCTGCTCGAAGGGGTTCGCGCCATATACGCCCAGGATACGGCCATGCATGATGTTGTCAAACAGGTCGGCAGCGTCAAAGGGATAGAGAAAGAGCAGGATCACCCCCG
>JASFOV010000085.1:0-11824 GCA_050116355.1 Anaerolineae bacterium | reverse complement strand
TCTATCTCGTCGCTGACGGCCCTTACCGCGTTTCCGAAAGCAGAGACCAGGGACTGGCGCACATCGAGGTTTCGGTTGTCGAGGTGCAGACCAAACTGGCAGTGACCTGGAAGCGGTGCGGCCTAGTTGCCTCGATTGAGGGCATCCAGTCCCAGAGCGAAAAGGCCAATACCCAGCAGAATGATCGAGGTGCTAGCATCGACCGCATTCAGAATGCTGAGCACCACCACCGCAACCCCCATAGCCAGCCCTACGCCGCGTAGAACGAGATCAACAATCGACCGTCCCTCAGACATTTCCCTTTCTCCCCTTTCTTTTCGTGTGGAAAGAAACCCAGGATCAAACGACAGGTACTTGCCCCCCATCATAATCCACCTGCGTCACATAGTCAAACGGCGCCAATCATCGTTCCGCGGGCTACCCTTCTACACCAGTTCTCGAAGCAGGTCGACCAGTTGCTCCGCCTCCGCTGTCAAGTGACCATCCCGGCTCAGCGTATCGCCCAGCGGCCCCAACTGCTCGACGTCGCCGCTCAGCAGCCGTTGCCCCAAGCGTGAGTGACCCAACTCCCGCAGGTCTTCGGTCAGCGGGTCGGCAACGGTGTGATCGTCAATAATCCGCCCATCCCGCATGGTCAGGATGCGTTCCGTCGCCCGCGCCACACGCCGGTCGTGACTTACAACGATCACCGTCGTTCCTTGACTTGTCCGCAATTCGGCCAGCAACTCCATGACCTCGTCACCCGCCGTCGTATCGAGGCTGCCCGTTGGCTCATCGGCCAAGATAAGGCGCGGGTTATTGGCCAGCGCTCTTGCCACAGCCACGCGCTGGCGCTGGCCCCCAGAGAGCTGCGACGGCAAGTGATCCATCCGGTCGGCCAGGCCCACCAGATCCAGCAACTCCTTGGCTCGTTTCCGTCGGGCTCCGCGCCGTATCGACTGGCCCCGCATCGGCACCTCGACGTTCTCCTGAGCTGTTAGCGTCGGCAATAGGTTGTGCAGTTGAAACACAAAGCCCACCGTCTGCGCCCGGAAGCGATCCAGATTGCGCACCTTGGCCAGATCCTGGCCGTCGATGAATACCTGCCCGCTGGTGGGCAGATCGAGGCCACCGACCATATTCAGCAGCGTACTCTTGCCACTGCCCGAGGGGCCCATGACGGCCAGCATCTCACCTTGGCCAATCCTCACGTCCACCCCATCCAAAGCCCGCACGCCCTGGCCGTCGCCGTAGACCTTGGTCAGTTCTCGCGTCTCAATAAGTGCATCCATCCGCAATCTCCGTGATCTAGCTCAGTTCCACTTCACTCGTACCGCAGGGCCTCTACGGGCCGCATGCGCGTCGCCCGCCAAGCCGGGTACAACCCGCCGACACACCCCGAAACCACAGCAATGATCATCGCCTGGGCAAACACCGAAGGTCCATAGTGTGGCTCCAACATGCCACCGATCAGGGGGATTTGCTGCAGACCCCACAACAGAACCATTCCTAGACAGATCCCAAGCAACCCGCCGGCCACGCCCAGCAGTGCCGACTCTGTGACGATCTCCCCCATCACCTGGCGCCGGCGCCAACCCAACGCCCGCAGCACACCGATCTCCTGCGTCCGCTCCAGCACACTCATCAGCATGGTGTTGAACATCGTCAGTGCGCCCAACAGGATGGCCATGAACGCAATCTGCCCGGTCATCATCCCCATCCGTTCCATATCGGGTATGCTTTCCGCAAATTCAGTCGACAGCGAGATCTCGATCTCGTCAAAGTTGGCATCCAGGTAGTCGCGCACCTCCTCGACCGCATCGGCATCGCGAACCTTGATGCCGTACATACTCACTTGGTGTGGTCTACCGGCCAGTCGCTGCGCATCGCGCAGGGTGATGACGGCCCCGCTCTCTTCGAAGCTGTTGCCAGTCTCGTAGATGCCGGCAATGCGGAAAGAACTGTCCAAGACGCGAAAAACGTCGCCTACCTCCAGTCCCATCGTGTCGGCCGCCTGCCGGCCCACGATCATCTGCCGGTTCGTGGCCAAGGGCTGCCCGTCTACAATCCTGAAATGGCGGATGCCAAACTCGCGCGGATTGTAACCCATCATGAAAAAGAGGGGGGCATCCTCCGTAGAGCCGTAAGCAAACGCGACGCCGGTGACTGCCTCCACTTCAGGGAGTGCGGCCAAGCGCGCACCCACTCGTTCATCCACAGCGCTATAGCCCATGTCCGAGGCGTCAGCCTCAAGGGCCATCAGATCTGCCTGGCTGCCGACCACCATCTGGGTGAACGTCCCCATAAAGCCCTCAATAACGCCGTTGAGTGCAACAATAGCCGCGATACCAACCGCAATTCCTAGTGAAGTCAAGAGAGTGCGCGTCCGCCGCCGCCATAGGTTGCGCACCGTCATCCCCCCGGGGATGCGTTGCGTACTGTGCCCGCCGGAACCGCCCTCGTAGCGCAGCGCCTCCAGGGGCAGCAGCCGGCTGGCCCACCAGGCCGGATACAGCCCACCTACCAGTCCCAGCAAGACCACTGTCACATAAGCTTGGACGAAGAGCTGGGGCGTAAAAGTGCCCCCGTACGCTCCAAAGGAGGTGTTTGTCCCACGCAACGCATAGACCCCCAGCACACCCAGGCCCGTGCCCAAGACCCCGCCGACCAGAGCAAAGACCAAGGACTCGCCCAAGATTAGACGCATCACCTGCCCCCGGCGCCAGCCGACTGCCCGCAGCAACCCAATCTCTCGCGTGCGCTCAAACACCGACATGAAAAGGGTATTCATCATGCCGACCCCGCCGATGATGATCGCCAGTCCAGCAATTCCCCAAGCAAATGCGGCCAAGTATTGGATGAGCTGCTGCCGGTCGGCAAACTCGGTGGTCGAGGACAAGGTCAGGTCGGATAACTGCCGTTCCACCCGCAGGCGCAGCCGGGCTTCGTCAGTAGGATCGCGTAGCCGGATGTAGTACAGTGACACCCGGCGCGGTTGTAGCAGGAGTGACTGCGCCTCCTCCAAGGAAACGACCGCCGCCGACTCTTCGAAGGCATCTCCCGTCTCGTAAATACCCACAATACGAAATGTACCACCGGTGATGCGTAACGTGTCGCCCACCGTTTTGTCCAAGTTGTCGGCTGCGCCCTTGCCCAACAGCAGCGGCTCCCCCCGCACCCGGCGGACCTCATCCAACGCCTGGCCGTCGACAATGCGAAAGTGATCAATGGCAAATCCGTCCGGACTGTAACCAAAGAAATAGAAGAAGGGCATCTCCTCCGTTTGGACGTTGCCCATGAGCATGCCATCTACTTCGGCAACCTCTGGCCAGCTTTCTAGCAGTGCGCCGGCCTCCTCCTCGATACCGCTCAGCGTGGCGTCCATGGCTTCGGTCTGCATCAGCACCAGATCGGCCTGGCTGCCGCGCGCCATAGACGTATACCCGGCGCGCATCCCCTCTGCCATCGCACCTAGAGCGATGATGGCTGCCACGCCGATGGCAATCCCGGCTAGTGTCACGAGGGTCCGGCCCTTACGCCGGAAGAGATTCTTCAGAATCATTCACTGGTCCTCAATCCGAGCCCGGCACAGGAAGCATCAAACCGGGGTCGCTACCCGCTTCTGCCCCAACCACACCTGACTTCGGGGTTACTCCAATGACTGCTGCCAGGGCAGAGCTTTTCCTGTCCAACTACTCCACCCAGACATCCACAAAGGCCGTCATGCCCCACCGCAGAGCTGGATCTACTTCCTCGAACTCGATGATAACCGTATAGGTTACGGCCGACTGGCCGGGAGCCGACATGGGCGCAACGCGCACGATGTGACCGGACAATACCTTGTCGGGCAGAGCATCGAACGTCAGATCCACTTGTTGCCCGGGCAGCAGGCGGGCCACATCGATCTCGTCCAGATCCGTTGTCTCGACGCGAAGCGTGGATAGATCGCCCAGGACCAGCACCGTCTGGCCGACCAGCGCCTCCTCCCCCTTTCGCACATAGACCAACCCCACAGTCCCATCAAAGGGCGCCGTCAGCACAGCCTGGTCGCGCATCGCTTGGGCAGTGTTCAGCCTTGCTTGGGCCTGCTGCACCGCTGCCTCGGCCACAGCCACCTCTTCCGGCGTAGCCCCTGCTCGCAACCGGTCCAAGTTTGCCTGGGTTTGGGCAACTTGAGCTTCTGCCGCATCCAACGAAGCCAGGGCCTGGTCGACCGCCACCTGAGCTTGGCCCACCTGGCTTTCGGCCTGCGTCACCTGGGCCTGGGCCAGCAACACCTGTGCCCGCGCCGATTCCACATTGGCCCGCAGCGGAGCCAGATCCGCAGCCCGCGGGCCGCTGGCCAGCCGGTCATAGTCCGCCTGCGCTATCTCCAGGTCCAGCGTAGCCTGCTCCAGGGCTAGCGCCTGTGGCGAGTCTGAGCGGCAGCCCACACGATCGTAGGCGTTCTGCGCATGCTGCACCGCCGCCCGCGCCTTTTCCAGGGCCGCTCTGGCTGCCGTCCGTTCCTCCTCGGTGACACCTGTCTGCGCCCGGCTCAGTTCCGCTTGGGCTACCTTGACGCCAGCTTGGGCGATAGCCTCTCGCGCTTGGGCGATGGCCACCCCGCTGCGAGCCTGCGCCAGTCCCATTTCCGCCGCCGCTATCTGGATCTCGACCACACCGGCATTGGCCTGGGCGGCGGCAACTGCCTCCTCCGCAGCAGCAATATCCTGAGGATGCGCCCCAGCTACCACTTGCGCCAGGCTGGCTTCGGCCACTGACAGCGCCGCCTGTGCCTCAGCGACCGTTCGCTCCAGCTGGACAGCTTCTAATTCAGCCAGCTGCTCGCCGGCCACCACCTTTTGCCCATCCTCTACGTGGACCTTATCCACGGTGCCACTGGTCGGAAAACTGAGATTGGCCCACCGTGCCGGCTGGACCAGCCCAGTGGCCGAAACCACGTCATCCAGCTCCTGAGCCAGGGGCGCGGCCGCCGCTGTCTCGGCGTCGATCCCCGCTTGGCTGGCCTCACAACCTATCAATGCCAACAAGGCCAGAAACAAAAATGGCATCAGCGCCAATCTTTTTCGCATCGTTCTCGCTCCTTGTTCAAAAACCACCCTGCTGCGATCCACGAGGAAGCACAACTGCAGCAGCACAAATGCCAGGCTGAGAGCCTGGTCTGATCACCATAACCCCATTATATTACAGCCACGCGGAGCCTGCTTGACGCCCATGGACCACAGCTCTGACAAACTCATGCCAGGCGCCTGACGCGCGATGTCAGGTACACTTGCACCCAACCACCAATCTGGGACCAGGTCTTCACTGAGCCATACCTGTATGTCGGCTCAGATCATCAACTACTGGCAAGTACGAACCTACATTTTTCCAATACGCATCTCCGCTCCCACCATGGGGATCCTGCAGGTCTCGGATCGGGACCTTTGGCCATTCCCGGGCCAGTTGACAGACTTGGGGATTGTCCGTATAATGAGAAAAACAAAGAAAGGAGATTTCCATGAACGCATTCTTCGGATTCATAGCCAGTCCCGCTGGTAGAATCATCCGCATCGTGGCTGGTTTGGCCCTGATTTTGGTCGGGCTGCTGGCCGTCCAAGGGCTTGGTAGCTGGATCCTGGTCATCGTGGGACTGGTCCCCTTGGCCGCAGGCCTGTTCGACCGGTGTCTATTTGCACCGCTCTTTGGACTTCCGTTCGTGGGGCCCCGCCTGCGTGAAGCTCTGCAGGGACCTGGCGAGTAACTCGGCAACCGACCAATCTGGCTCCACACGATGTTACAAGCCCTCACATTGACAGATGCTGAGGGGCATTTCGCCGTCCTCAAGCCTTGGTTTGCACCCTTGGCCTGACATTAGCATCGGTGGCGATGGAAGAGCCAGTCGCCTGGAGCGGTGGGCACGTCTCCAGGCGACTGGCTCGTCGCCTGTCGGGCCAACAACAACGACCCGCTGGTCCTGCACCCGGAGGATTGGGGCTCCATCATCGTACATTTGAGTTCGAACTTGTAGAACCGGCATGCAATATAGAAATCTGGGACGGACAGGCTTAAAGGTCTCGACGCTATGTCTGGGTAGCGGCTCCTTCGAATCGATGATCTCCGAGGAAACCGCACGCCGGGTCATGCAAAGGGCACTGGACGCCGGCAGCAACTTCTTTGACACAGCAGACAGCTACGCTCATGGCGAAAGCGAACGGTTCATCGGCCGCGTCCTCAAAGATACGGGCCAGCGAGATCGTGTGATCATCAGTACCAAGGTCTTCTACCCGGTGGGTGACGGGCTCAACGATCAAGGACTCAGCCGCTACCATATCCTGCGCGCCTGCGAGGCATCGCTGCGTCGGCTCCAGACCGATCACATCGACGTGTACCTCACGCACCATTCAGCCAGCGCCACGATCCCCATCGACGAGACCTTGGGTGCACTGACCGACCTGGTGCGACAAGACAAGGTGTGCTATATCGGCTGCTCAACTCATCCAGCGTGGGAGATCATGGAAGCGCTGATGGTCAGCCAGAACAAAGGCTACGCCCGTTACGTCGTCGAGTCCTCGCCCTACAACCTGTTGGACCGGCGCGTCGAGAACGCGCGCATTCCCCTTGTGCCAGAAGTACGGCTTGGCTGTCGTCCTGTGGTCGCCCCTGGCCATGGGCATGTTGGCCGGTCGCTATCCGGTAGACCAGCCCTTCCCCCCAAGCTCGCGAGCGGCCCAGGATCCACAAGGCATCTATGCCCAGCACATCAATCGACGCGGACTGGTAGCATCTGCCCGGGTTCCCGAGGTCGCGGCTCAATACGGCCTGACCCCGGGTCAAGCCTCGCCATTGTGGCTCAAGGACCAACCGGGCATCACTGCGCCCATCGTTGGCCCACGGAACGAGGAACAATTGGCCGAAATGGTGACCGTAGCCGATATGCACGCCAGCGACGAGCTACGAGCCGCATTCGACGCCATTGTCCCACCTGGCTTGGCGACTTCCAATTTTCACAACACCAGCGGTTGGATGAAGGCCGGAGTGTGGCCTGACTAGCCCCTTAGCGTCTGCCCGGCAGCAGAGAAAACGCTTGGGTCAAAGGGTCGCCGGCAAGGATCACCGAGGGCACTGCCAGTGATGAGCAGCGCATCCGGGTCTTTGGCCCTAGCCGATCAGGTGAAACTCGGTCTGCCGGCCCGACAGCCAACGGACGCCCCCGCCCGCCAGAGCCGCCTCCCCTTCCAGCCCGAATAGAACCTCCTGCCCATCCCATTCCGACACTTCACGCTTGACATTGAGCTCGATAGAATAGCAGGTGTCGTCGAACAGCTCATAGTCACCTCGGACTGGCACACCCCCTTGCCGCTCCCACAGGCCAATCGTGGGCCCAGCGGCGTGACCGTGGTAGCCAATGGGATGTACGTAGATCATGGCCTGGATGCCTTCCTCCCCGGCCTTCTCCAGCACCATCTGGAGCACCTCATTGCCCGTTCTGCCCATCTCCATCGCCGCCAGATGAATGTCCTGAAGGCGGTTGCCATCAGCCAGACCGGCGGTGAGTCCCGCCGGTGCATCGCTTTCGCCCGGCCTGAGGACATAGCCCGGTTGTTGCTGGTCGGTAGCAAGTCCCAAGTAATAGAACCCCATATCACAGTGCAACAGGTCACCCGGGCGGCTCAGCGTCCGTCGATCCCCGCTCGGAAGAGCCAGGGGACCGTGGGAATCTCCTCAGGCTTGGATATCAACAGTGAGCTGGAACCAGGCCTGTAGGCCCAGATCCAGCATCTTCTGGCGCATCCACCAGACCACATCGTCGGTGGTCGTGATGCCCGGCTGGAGAACGCTTCGGCAATGATCGCATGGCCCAGCTCGACGATACCTGGATAGACCGTCAGTTCCGGCTCGATCCGCCGTTCCAACCAGCCGACCGCTAGCCGGGTTGCCTCCTTGATGCGCGACACGCAGGTCTCACCAAGCGCTGACGCAAGGTTCCTGTACTCGTTGTGCGTCAGACCGTCAGCAAAGGCAAACATCTCGGAGATGTTCAGCCCGATGACCTCCGGCTCCCGCTCCCGGACGGCGCGGGGCAAACACTCGTACTACTCTTCCGCATCAGGATCCCAGGCGGCTTCTTACAGATCGCCATAACCCTACCGGTCCAGAGTCAGCCGTTCCAGGTTCCCATCGTTTCCCAGGCTGAACACCAGGATCGTGCGCCTTCGCGCCGACGTGGCTGGTTCCGGTACCAATGTCATCATGACCGGATCTTCGTTGTATTCGCGCGCGGCCACGATCCACATGTCAAAGCCCTCACGCTTCATCAGTTCTGGCAGCACCTCGTTCAGGCGTTGCTCGAGCCACGCATTGCGCACCTCAGCCCGGGCCCGCAATGGCAGGATCTTGTCCTTGTAGGCATCAGCAAGCACCAAAGTTGTATTCATCATCCACCCACCTTCTTCACCTTATTGCATTTTATGTCTATTCATTGCAGGCCCAGGATGCACACATTGCGGCTCTCAACGGCAGAGAATAGTATAAACCCGAACGGATCATTTGTCCGCATCTGCCCAGCTCCCTCCCGTCCCACTGGAGAGGTTCTGTCAAGCGCCGCGTTTCCGCCACGTTCTCGCCACGTTTAGACCACCCTCGTCTGCTATACTGCAAGCAGAAGACAGGGAGCGATAGTCGCTCATCAGAAGCGAAGGAGGAGAAAAATGAACCTCAAGGCAAGTACTCTCGGGATGCTGTGGACGGATGGAAAAAGGGATTCGCAGGTACATGTCCAGATATCTAGACTCGTTTTGACCCTGTTATTGGGCGCACTCATCGTCGCCAGTGTCTACCTGACGGCAACTGGTCTGCGATCAGAGGGGACAGCCGGGATCCTGTCCGGCATGGAAGCCAACGCTGCCCGCTGGACCGCCCTCGGCGAGCACTATGGCACGCAGATCCTGCACCTGGAGCGCAGCGCCGCGGCCAGTGCGGCCCGGTGGCAAGCGATGGGCGACCACTACACGCGCGGATACGAGGCCAGCGCCGCCCGTTGGACGGGGGTTGGAGCGCACTACAGTGCCAGGATCGAGCGCAGTGTCGAGACAAGCACCACCCGCTGGACAGCGTTGGGGGCAAAGTACAGCGCTAGCCTCGAACGCAGCGTCGAGACAAGCGCTGCCCGCTGGACCGCCCTCGGTCAGTCCTACCGTGACCGCGTGGCAGCCGGTGTCGAGACCAGCTCCGCCCGCTGGCAAGCCCTAGGCAACGCCTACACGCGCGACTACGACGCCATCTCCGCCGCCAGTGCTGCCCGCTGGACCGCTCTCGGCCAGTCCTACCGCGACCACACAGCGGCCGGTGTTGAGGCCAGCTCCGCCCGCTGGCAAGCTCTAGGCAACGTCTACACGCGCGACTACGACGCCAGCGCTGCCCGCTGGACCGCTCTCGGCCAGTCTTACCGCGACCGCGTAGCAGCCGGCGTCGAGACCAGCTCCGCCCGCTGGCAAGCCCTGGGCGAGTATTACATGACCCAGGCCGCTCAGAACCGCTAGGATCGCAACGGGCCGGATGAAGAGGAACACCTCTACATCTGGCCCGACTCTTCAAAAATGAGTCTTCTAGCAGCGGCTATCCACGAGTTGTAGATGTCGCCGTTGGCAGTCGTGGACTCGCTGGTGGTGCAGTCGCCGGCGGTGTAGCCGTACTAGTCGGGAGTAAAAGTGTGGCCGTTCCGCCTAGGGCAACAAGAGGACCTTTTTCACCCCATCGACGCCGCCTTCCATATAGCTCAGCCCCTCGGCAAACCCCTCGAGCGGCAGTCGGTGGGAGATGATCGCCTCGCCATTGATCAGGCCCTGCTCCAGTAGGCGAATGGCCTGAAGAGAGTTTCGGAGCGACTTGTAGGATGAAAGCAAGGTAAGGCCCTTGCGGAAGATGGGAAAAGCAGGCACCGAAAAGTTCCCTTCCGCAGGAGGTACCCCAAAGAGCAACACGCGACCGCCGTGCCGGGCAAACTCCGTCGTTCGATTCATGACTGCAGTGCCCCTGTGGCATCAACCACCGCGTCAAAGGCATCCTGGGGAACTTCGTCCAGATCGAACAGCACTTGATCTGCGCCCAAGCGGCCAGCTTCGATTGCGCGCGAACGGTTCTTGTCCACGACTATGATCTCCGCTGCGCCCTGCAGCCGGACACACTGTAGGATAAGAATGCCGATAGGTCCAGCGCCAAGGATGAGCACCCGGTCTGCCAGGTCGATGGCTAGCTTTTGGACGCCATGCAAGACACAGGACAGTGGTTCGACTAACGCACCGGAGTCAAAGGAGAGCTCACCAATTGAGAACACGTTCTCTTCCGGCGCCGTGGCGAACTCGGCCATACCCCCGGGACGTGTCACACCTACCGCCTCCCAGTTGACACAGAAGTTCTGACGGTTGTGCAAGCACGGATCGCAGTTGTTGCAGGCGATGTTGGGTTCGACGGCTACCCGATCACCAACCTTGTGACGAGAAACCGCTTCACCCCCACCGGCAACCACTCCAGCAAACTCGTGCCCAGGTACGATTGGATAATCGCCCAAGTACTCACCATGGAAGATGTGAATATCGGTACCACATATCCCAGCGGCTTTTACCTCGATCTGAACCTCGTCATCTCTGGGTTCAGGTATGGGTACATCTTGTATGACAGAGGAACCGGGCTTTTGAATCACTACTGCCTTCATAATTCCCGCTCAATCGCTTGTCAGTGGTCCCGCACTCGATAGCCTATGCCGCCGAGGTCCCAGCTGCCTTGCCTGCCCGTGACTCGTCCCCTGAGACCATCCTCGCCACGGCCTTCCTACTTCTAGACAGACATAAGAAAGAGGAGGCAAGTGCCCCTCCTCAATGTCCTGGCATTCATGATCCCCCTGCCCTGAGTTCGTTGCAGAGGACAGTGAGCGCAGCAGATCCAACTCACCTATCAGTGAC
Source organism: Anaerolineae bacterium (assembly GCA_050116355.1). Lineage (GTDB taxonomy): Bacteria > Chloroflexota > Anaerolineae > JAAYZQ01 > JAAYZQ01 > JASFOV01. The sequence continues at coordinate 902 of JASFOV010000085.1, read as the reverse complement.
AGGGCGATGATTGGTGTGGTGTTGACCACTACCAACCGAGGCTCTTCAGGCATTGGCCAGATCCTCGGCGAGCTCTCCAGGGTGTTGTCCCATGGGCGATAGGCCGAAGCGGGATAGCTCAAACATAAACGCCACCCGGCTCATTCCTGCTAATTCTGCAGCGGCGCCGGTTGATATGCGATCCAACTCGTACAACTTCACCGCCAGAAGCAATCTAGCTTCTGACTCAAATTCTTGAGGACTCTGCTTCATAGACAAAAGCAGGTCTTCAGAATAGGGTATGTTCAGTACCTTCATAGACATAGAAGTCCACCTCCTTGTCACATTATACCTGCCTTGCCAGGGGGTGTCAATCGAGGTCGATGGACGACAACCGGGTGGCCACAGGCGCTGGCACAGCAGAATTGAGCGTGTGAGACGGACCTGGGACTATGGCCCCAGATCGACCACCCGAACACCATCGAACAGCGTCGCCCCGCCCTGCGTCGCAAAGGGGTGATAGCCCTTCACAAAGATGGTCAGGCTCTCGCCACTGGCCCGAACGGTGACCTGGGTTTGGACCCAGACATCTTCGCCAGTCTCGTCCCACGGGTACCAGGTCACAGAACCAGCCTGCCAGTCCTCGCCACCCGACAAATCCACGCCCAGCGATAGCTCCACGGGCGATTCGCTGCGCACGTGCTTGCCCCAGGCCTCGATCTGGTAGCGATGACCGGGGATCGTCTGCGCCCGCTTGAGAATACCCGCCTGGGCGCTAATGAAATCAAACGTAATCTCCTGCGAGCGCTGGCCGCTATGTACGTTGGCGAGGTTCTTATATTCATAGACGCAATGTACAAAAGCGCTTCCCTCTTGCGATACGGATAGCGCTCTGAGTATCGGCTAGACAAAGACGCGAAAAG